>BTTC01000045.1:0-10147 GCA_036244935.1 bacterium
AATTAATAATAAATGCCGCGCAAAAACATACTGCGGTTACCGCCGCGCTTCCCGTCCATGATACGGTCAAGATAAAGCAGGGCGGTTTTCTTGGCGAGCTGGTTGACCGGGACGCCATCTTGCTGATCCAAACGCCTCAGGTATCCACGAAGAAAAAACTCATGGAGGCATTCGATGCCGTAAAAGATAAAAAGGCGGACTGGACCGATGAAACATCCATACTCCAGGAAGCGGGGATAAAGGTGGCGTGGGTGAGCGGTGAAAAGACGAACATCAAAATAACCCGTCCCGAAGATATTCCGCTTGCCGAGGCCATAGCAAAAACAAAAAGTTTTCAGGGTTTATAATTACCCAATGACCTGCCGAAAAGCGATGTCCACGAAGTTGTTTGTGAAGATTGCCGTTCACAAATCCCCTCCTTCGTTTAGGAGGGTGGGACGAAGGGGTGGTTTACAATCAATTTAAACTTGCGGGCGGCCGTGGGTCAGATGACAATCGTCTCTTTCCCTGGAAGCGAATGGAACCCGCAGTTGGAAACCATCCTTAAAAAATACATGGTTGGCGGCCTGATATTTTTCGGCGGGAATATAGTGGGCGAGTTGTCTTTGGTTAAAAAACTTAATCGTAAAATAAAAAAGACCGCTTTATCAAAAAGCCCGGGATGGCCTGCTTTCATAACGGTAGACGAAGAAGGGGGAAGCGTATCCCGCCTGAAGGGTTTGATCGGAGAGTTCCCTTCACAAAAGGCGGCTGCTCTATCTAAAACTCAAAAGGATTTTAAAAAAACCGTCTCCGGGCTTTACGGAGGGGTCAGCCGGCTTGGATTTAACGTAACATGGTCTCCGGTACTGGACATCGATACGAATCCGAATAACCCCGTAATAGGGGACAGGGCTTTTTCCGATAACCCTGAAGCGGTTTCGAGCTTCGGCAAAATGGCCATTGAGCAGGCGCGCAAGGCGGGGCTTTATACGGCCGTAAAGCATTTTCCGGGGCATGGCGATACGGTCGTGGATTCACACAAGACGCTTCCGGTTGTTAAAACGGATATGCAGAAAATGAAGGAGCGCGAACTGCGCCCTTTCAGAATGGCCGTAAGGGAAAAGGTCGATTTTATAATGACCGCGCATATCCTTTTTCAAAAAGTCGATCCGGCATACCCCGTAACATTTTCGGAGAAATTCATAAAAAAAATGCTTAGGAATGATATGGGTTTCAAGGGGCTGGTTGTTTCAGACGATCTGAATATGGGCGCGGCGGCGAACCGTTATCCGCTGGACGAAAGGATAATGCTTGCTGTCAACGCCGGCGTGGACATACTGCTGATCCGTGCGGATTACGCTGAAACAGTTGAATTTCTTGAAACTTTCCATACGCTTTTATCGAAAGGGGATATTTCACAATCACGTATGCGCGAATCCCTTAACCGCATAGAAAAGATAAAAAGCCGCGCACTCTAAAGCATATTGATTTACTGTGTATACGACGTACGCACGCAATGTTGATATTCGGTAGTGTATCAGTTTGAATATATACGCACATGAAGAAAGTGGTTTTTGCAATAATCCTCCCCTTGCGCGAGCATAAGGGGAGGTGGCTGCCGCAGGCAGTCGGAGGGGTTTTCCTATATTCCAAAAGGTTTATGGATACCACCCCTGCGCCCCTCCTCGTGAGCCGAGGAGGGGATGTTTGCCGTGAATCAGATTTTTGAGGGATTAGACAATTTGAAGTTTTCAAACTGATGCACTATCTGATGTTCAGAGCTGTTGGAAAATCTACCGTATCCGCTAGAACTTGAAACGCTATAGCAATCGGGTTTTGTTTTTTACTTCGGCTTCGCCTCGCGCAAACTCGCGTCGTCAGTTAAGGGAAACCGGCTCTAAAGCATATTGCTTCACCATGGACGCGATGTACGCACGCAATGTTGATGTTTAGACCTGTTGGAAGATCTATCGTATCCGCTAAAACTTAAAACGCTATAGGGGGATGCGGATGGAGAAGGTGGCGCCGTTATTTTCGTTTCTGGATACGCTTATAAACCCGTTATGGTTTTCGATTATCTTAAGCACGGTAGAAAGCCCTAATCCTGTCCCTTTCCTTTTTGTTGTATAAAACGGCTCGAAAATTTTTGTAACGTCCTCTTCCGGCACGCCGCTGCCGGTATCGGAAAACGTTATCTCGCACTCGCCTGCGATGTTGGCGCTGTTTGAAATCGGAGCCATTTTGACCGCTATTTCTCCTCCGTAAGGCATGGCTTGGGCGGCGTTTATCATAAGGTTCCAAAAAACCTGCTTCATGGATTCGGGATCTATTTCGCAGCGCATTCGTTCATCAAGATCAGCCGTTACCCGCACCTGGCCGGAATATTTCGCGTCGTTACGGAACAGAATCACCGCGTCGTTGATAATTCCCGCAAGGCTTACGTCTTTAAGTTTTTTGGTGCTTGGGGAAGCGGCGGAGAGGAGCCGCTCTATTATACCGTTAAGCCGGTCGGTTTCCTTGAGCACTATGGACATCAGTTTTTCGTTTTGGGGTGAGAGCTTTTCTTTTGATACCGCGCTCAGCATCTGTACGGAGCCGCTTATGGAGCCGAGCGGATTGCGGATTTCGTGCGCCAGTCCAGCCGCGATCCTTCCGATTGCGGCAAGCCGATCCGCCCTGGCCATGGCATCCTCCATTTTTTTATAGTGGGTTATATCCTGGAACACGACAATGAACCCCCTTACCTTGCCCGTTTCAACCAGGAAAAGCGACGACGCTGCGGAAAGAAATTTCTGCTCGCCGTTTTTCGTCAGGTAAATCCACTCATTTTTTTTTACCCGTTCCTCGATCGAGTCTGGATTCGGCAGTATCTCCTCCACCTTCAGAGTTGTGAAAACATCGCCCAGTTTGAGGCGTTTCAGATTGTCCGTGGGTTGTTCAAGGATCAGTTCCGCGGCCTGGTTGGCCGATATTATCTGTTTATACATATCGAGCGCCAGGTAACCGCTTCCCATGTTGGTTATTACGTTTTCGTGAAAGGCCTGGAGGTTCGTAAGGTCACGGCTTTTTGATATGTAAGCCCGCAGCGTAAGCCTGAGACGCTGCGACAGATAGTCGCTTAAAAACGCAACCAGGTAAAACGACGCAATGTGCACCAGCATGTTGAAAAATACGAATTCCTGCTTGGTTGGCGGTATTGCGAACGATATGAGCGGCAGCGGTTTGATAATACCGTAAAAAGAGAGGTTCACCAGCGTACCGTAAAGAATGCTGGATGAGGTTGCCATGATCCAGCTTGCGGCTCTGGATAAAAGTATTGCGGAAGCTATGATCGTGAACATATAAAAGAACGTGAAGGGACTGGCCATGCCGCCGGTGCAGTATATGATGCCGGTTTCTATTATAAGGTCCAGTACCAGTTGAAAGTACAGGAAGGCCATATACCGGGAAATCCTGTTCAGCATCAGGAGATATATAATCGTAATCAGGTAGGTGACCGATACCAGCAATGAAATCGGAACCGGGAAGGAAAGCCCCCCGTATCTCAATTCGAAGAAGATGACCGTGCCCAGAAAAAAGGTTATCACGATCAGCCGGAAGGTAATGAGGGTTTTTATTACGAATAGCTGATCGTCCTGACGCGATAGCGTAACGTCGCCTTCCATTGCGGCTTTTAATTAAATGTCACAAAAAGGTTTGAGTTGTTTTTATTAAACCCCTGCGCCCATCTGGAATATAGGCATGTACATTGCTATAACCACGTACCCGACGACTACCCCCAGAAACACCATCAGCAGCGGTTCCATCAGCGACGTCAGGGCATCGACGGCGTCGTCGACTTCCTGATCGTAAAAATCGGCTATTTTGCTCAGCATCGTATCAAGCGCGCCGGTCTGTTCGCCGACCTCTATCATCTGGACAACCATTGGAGGAAAGACCCCCTGCATCCTCAAAGGATCCGCCAGCCCCTTACCCTGCTTGATGTCTTCTATGACTTCGATTACGGAATCTTCTATCACCCTGTTGCCCGATGTCTTCGCGGTTATCTCCAGTCCCTCTATGATGGGTACGCCGGAGGAGATAAGCGTGCTCATCGTGCGGCTGAACTTGGCGACCGCTACCTTCTGCACCAGCATTCCCAAAACCGGAACGCGCAGAATGATCTTGTCCAGCATCAGATGGCCCTTGTCCGTACTGTATATCTTGCGTAATAGAAATACGATGCCGACCGGCCCGCCAACGAATACGTACCAGTAACCTATCATCGTATCGCTTATAAACATGACGCTCCGCGTTACGGCGGGCAGCTCTCTGCCGCCCATCTCCTGGAACATACTGGCGAAACTGGGAATGATGAACACAAGCAGGAACACCACAACCACCGTCGCTATAACCATAATCGAAATAGGGTAGACCATGGCCGATTTTATCTTTCCCCTCAAGGCCGCCGCCTTCTCTATGTAAGCCGCAAGACGCTGCAGTATTATGTCCAGAATACCGCCTACCTCACCAGCCTCCACCATGTTGCAAAAAAGCGTATCGAAAATTTTAGGATGCCTGCGAAGCGAGTCGGCGAAAGTATCGCCCTGTTCGATGCGGGCTTTAACTTCCATTATGGACTTGGCGAAAAACTGGTTCTGCGCCTGTCCGCCCAGTATTTCCAGGCATTGCACCAGAGGCAGTCCGGCATCGATCATCGTGGAGAACTGCCGCACGAACACCACGAGTTCCTTCTGCGAAGGGGGGCTGGCGCCCATAAAGGCCAAAAGGTCTTTCGGTTTGGGTTTAAGGCTTTTTGGCGTTATTCTTTGTTTGCGTAAAAATGCCTGCGCCGCTTCGATAGTCTCCACATCGATCTCGCCGGTTTTTATGCCTACTCTCGTTTGATACTTGTAAACAAAGACCGGCATTAAATTCTTTCCTTGACGGAAAAGGAGTCCATTGCCTTTTTGGCCTGTTCCCACTTGAGACCCAGCGCGGCCAGCTTGGCGGTGGTAATCCGCAGTCTGTCGATAATCGCGCCCAGCACAAGCCTCAGATCCTCCGGGCAGGAGTTAAGCAGTTCATCAAAATACTTTTTGTCTATGATCCCGAGGCTTACATCGCCCTTCGCCGTCACGGTAGCCGAACGTACGGTTTCCTGAAAAAGCCCCATTTCACCGAACACGTCACCCGATTTAAGGATGCCCACGGTTATATTCCGCTTGCCCACCTTTTTGGCAATACGCACCTCGCCCGAAATTACGATATAGGCCTTCGTGCTGAGGATGCCCTCGGTTACAATGGCCTGACCGTCTGAATATCTTTCTACCTGCGGTGTTTTAATCATATTAGTTTTCAAAAAATCATGCCTTCCCCTGGGCCGACTGAACCTCTTTAAAAACCCTGAAGAAAAGGTCGTTTTCTATTATCGCTCTTTTCAGCCGTTCTTTTACGGAATCTTTTTTGCCCATATCCTCAACCGATATTATCGCATTTACGCTTAGGGAAAATGCTTCTAGGTAATCAAAAGATTGCAGGCCGGGCGCTACGTAAACAACAAAAATTTTCCGGCGCGTTGCCATCAGCATGTTTTGCAGGATATGCAGCACCGATTCACCGTCATGGGTGAGCGCCTCGTATTCGTCCGTAACCACAATAAGTCGATACTCGTTGAACCTGAGATTGTTGATTGCTTCAATGTGGTACTCCGGTGTATGCACCTGGTATCCCATTTCTTCCAGAAGCGTTTTGTATTTTTCCGGCTTCGCGTGGCATAGCATGGCCCCCTGCCGATCCGAATCCGGCACGAATGTCTCCGGCAGCGATTGCGTCTCCGGCTGCGGACGTTTTGCGGCAGGCTCCACGCTGATCCTGCTGCCGCAGTTCGGACATGAGAAGCTGAACGGTTTATCCCTGGGTATTTTTTCGTCCGGTACGTTGATTGTCTTACCGCACGACGAACAGGTTATTTCCATACTTTACCGTTTTTTCCTTCTCGATTTCGATTTACGCATCGTCTGCGTATCGTACTCCTCGTCCAGTCCCAGTTCGTCGATGTCCGATGTCTGCTCGCCTCGTTCGGCTTTAACCTTGTCCATGCCCTGACTGACCACCGCCTTGTGGGAGGCGTAAGCCGTTGCCGTCTTTTCGGAAATGCTGCCTTCTTCGTACATTTCAATTATGCTGGTATCGAAAGTTCGCCACCCGAACCCCTCCGAGGCCTTGATAATGTCGTAAAAGGTTTTCCCCTCGCGCTCGCCGTGAAGTACGGAGTCCTTGACGCGGAGGTTTGTCCCCATGATCTCGAAAACCGCAACGCGGCCTCCGCCTTCCTGCGGCACAAGCCGCTGACAAACGATCCACCGGATCGATTCGGAAAGCCGTATCCGTATAAGATTTTCCTCTTCCTGTTCAAACATTCCCACTATACGGCTCACCGTTTGACCGGCGTCAACCGTATGAAGAGTGCTCATCACAAGGTGGCCTGTCTCGGCGGCGGCCAGGCCGATCTCGACCGTTTCGCGGTCGCGCATCTCGCCAACCTGAATTATCTTTGGAGCCTGGCGGAGCGCAGCCCGAAGCCCGCTTGCGAAACTATCGAAATCCTGCCCCAGCTCGCGCTGGTTGAAGGTGGCTTTTTTGTGCGTATGCATGAACTCCACCGGGTCTTCAAGGGTTACGACGTGTATCGACTTCTCCTGGTTAATTACGTCCAGCATCGCCGCAAGCGTAGTCGATTTGCCGCTGCCGGTCGCGCCGGTAACCAGCACGAGACCGTTTTTTTCTTTAGCCACGTCATTAAATATGGGCGGCAGCTCAAGCTCTTCTATGGTTGCGATACGGGTCGCCAGTTTCCTCATGACGACGGAGTAGGTGGATCTTTGAGAAAAAACGTTAACGCGAAACCGCGCCTTGCCGGGTACGCCGTAGGAGGTATCGCACGATCCCTCGCGCAGCAGTATATCGGTGAGCCGCCTGTCTGAATTGATAATGCAAAGCGCCAGCGCCTCGGACTGATACGGCGTGAGCTTGTCGATCGCCGGCTTTATTTGAACCTCCAGCAGCTCTCCGTTGGCTTCCACCTGCAAAGATCTGCCGACGGTGATATTCAGATCCGAAACGTTAGGCTGGGATTCCAGCATCGTCGTAAGAATGAAATCAAGATCCGCCTGTCTCATAATACAACCATTTTACCGCCGGTTATAAAAAAATTCCGATAGTTCAATGCGCCGGAAAAATCCCCGTAACTAATTTTATCATATACAAACTCTTATTTTACAGCATGTAACATTGATTATTAACAAACGCAAAAAAATGGAGCCAGATGAAACGTCCGGGTTTTTTTTACCGGTGTCAGCGTATGAGGCTTTTAAGAACCGCGAGGTTTTCCATATCCTGGGTCAGGTCTTTGTCCTTTGGGGTTTCAAGCGCCATCGGGATTTTCAAAAAACGCTTGTCGTTGACCAAAAACCTGAACGGCTCCAGGCCCATGAAACCTTTTCCAATGGCCTCGTGCCTGTCTACGCGGGATCCGAAATCCTTTTTGGAATCGTTGACGTGAAAAAATTTTATATACTCAAGACCCACCTTTTCATCGAATTCCCTGAATGTTTTCCGGTACGCTTCTTTCGTGCGGAGTTCGTAACCGGCGGCGAATACGTGGCAAGTGTCGAGACATACGCCGACGCGCTTTTTGTCTTCCACCTTGTCTACGAGGTATGCGAGGTGTTCAAATTTGTATCCGAGATTCGTACCTTGTCCGGCGGTTGCCTCTATCGTCAGAGCGACGCCGGACCCTGCTGTTTTTTTTATCGCCTCGTTCATGCACTGCGCCACGGCTTCCAGTCCCGCTTCTTCACCGGAGCCCAGATGCGAACCGGGATGGAAGACCAGCCATGAAATCCTTAAAAGCGCGGCACGTTCGATCTCGTCCAAAAACGCCTTGAACGATTTTGCCCTCATGGATTTATCGGGTGAGGCGAGGTTTATGAGGTAAGAATCGTGGCTTGCGACGTGTTCGGGTTTTATCTCCACTTTCGCAAGGTTTCGCAGATAGGCATCGGCGGATTTTTTATCCGGCTTTTTTGCGAACCACTGGTTCTGGTTTTTCGTAAAAATCTGCATTGCCGCGCAGTCCACCGATCCGGCTCGTTCCGGCGCCTTTTCCACGCCGCCCGCAACCGACATGTGAGCGCCGAAAAGCCGTTTTACCAACTATAGAATTCCAGGGTATTTTTTGTGATAACGGCTATACGCCGGGCGTTCCACGAAATTTTAAAATTTTCAATTTTCCGTTTGACCGGCGCGTACCAAAGCGGTTTTCCCGCATCATCCCATGCGCGTAAAGACCACGCTCCGTCTTCTTCAAATCCGGCGACGACTACCTTTCCCCTGCCGGCGACGACTACCCCGGAATCGCGGCTTGCCTGTTTGTTAACGCGGTAGTTCCACAGCTTTTTTCCTTGCGCGTTGAAAACCGAAACACGCTGACCGTCCGCGCCGTTTTGGTAGGTCGCGCAGATATTCCCGTGGTTTGAGCAGCTGATCGATAAAGCGCCGCCGCTGAAAGGTACGGATTCAATCGGCGCGCCGTTTTCCTTCAAAAAATGTATCTTGCCGTTTCTGCCGCCGGTGGAAACCGCTATGACGCCGCCTTCCAGGAAGGACGACGAAACCGCCGTCACCGCGCCGCCAAGTTTTTTGCTCCATACGGCCTCTCCCTTTTCATAAAGGGAAACCGTGCCGTCCTGCGACGCGCGCAAAAGAGTGTAGGGTTTTTCAAGGAAGGGGAATAATAATAAATCTTTTTCATAATACGAAACTGGAATAGAAGACGCGGAGTTTGTCTGGGCGTTTTGCACGGGTAAGCTCCAGAGTTTTTTACCATTGACGGAGATTGCCTTGATGTTACCTTTGCTTTTGACGGCAAGAAAAGTTCCGGTGTGGGAAAAAACCAGATTTTCCGCTGCGCCGATTTCCTTCGGTACCACGGGGCTCGTAAAATCGCTGTAAATAAAAAACCTTCCATCTTCAAGATGTATGACCGCCTTTTTACCCGATCCATCGAACAAGATATTTTTTACGGTTCCATCTACAAGCTGGTTGTTAGTTATCCTGCCGCTATTCGTTACCGCGACTATCTCGTCTTTTGCGGCGGATTCGCCCGGTGCGGGATTTTTTGTTAATTTGGTTAAGGTGAAAAGAATCTTCGCCCCGTTCACCTGCATGGCCAGGTTGCCCGGCGTTACGCCGCTGAAAGTCTTCCGCCATGTCCAGCGTTTTTCCAGCGTCGGGGTATCAGCCGTAAATACCTTTCCCCCTGCGTCCGTGCAGGCGGCGGTAAGTGAAACAAGAAACGCCGCAAATAGCAGGCTTGTTATGCCCTGCGGACGGTTATGGTCCAATCGGTATCATTTATTTTTATTATTTCCAGAACCTTGTGACCTTCGCTTTCCATGCTGCGGGGGACGTTTATCGTGGCCGGTTCGTGATCCAGAAGAACCTCCAGCAGTTGGCCGGAATCCATCTCTTCCAGCGCCAGTTTTGAAAGTACAAAGGTGTAGGGACACACTTCCCCTTTGATATTCAGCTTCCGATCAATTTTACAGTCTTCCATGATTCCCTTAACATCTCTCAGCCGTTATCTCGTTTCCATATTTGAACAAGCTTAAGGCTATAACAACTTACCACTACAATTCAACCTGTACCGTATGGATATTTTTTAACCCATATCGTGCAGTGAACCCCTTCTTCCCGCGCCTGTACGTATTCCTCGTAATGGGCGGGCATCTCGTCCATCATCTTTCGGCAGGCTCAGGATGACATCTCACCCTGACAAGCGGAGCCTGTCACAATGAGTTTATCGAAGGGCGATATAAATTTTTATTTACGGCCGCTTGCCTTATAGCGTTTTAAGTTTTAGCAGATACGATAGATTTTCCAACAGGTCTGAACATCAGGTAGTGCATCAGTTTGAAATTTACGCACGTGAAGAAAGCGGTTTTTGCAATAATCCTCCCCTTGCGTGAGCAGAAGGGGAGGTGGCTGCCGCAGGCAGTCGGAGGGGTTTTCCTATATTCCAAAAGGTTTATGGACACCACCCCTGCGCCCCTCCTCGTGAACCGAGGAGGGGAGGTTTGCCGTGAATCAGATTTTTTTGGAATTTTCAAACTGATGCACTACC
>BTTC01000046.1:0-10088 GCA_036244935.1 bacterium
GACGTGCGAACCGCCAATGTCAATCTATGCGATTTCAGCGCCGGAATGCTCGCCAAGCAAAGGGGGCTGAAAAATTTTCTGCGGACAAACATGTATGAACAATACGAGGTGCAAAGAATGGAGCATACGGCGCGGCAGATCATAACGCTGCTGTTTAACACGTTCGCTGAAAATCCGGGACTGCTGCCGGATAACGTCCGATCGCATTTTAAAAATGAGCGTAAACGGGGTAATGAAAAACGGATCGTATGCGACTACATATCCGGTATGACGGATAAATTCGCCAAGGACGAATACGACAAACTGAAAGGGTAAACGGATACGGGGCGAAAACCTTTTGGATCGTTTTGACGGTAAGAGTCGGGGAATTAATCAATTGAGTGATCTTGGATGGAAAGCTGATTTTTGCGTATAGGTCCCTCTCGGCATATCGGGGTTTGGATGGTTCTGAGGGTTCGTGAGGGGTAGTTATTTAGGGATTCAGGGAAGCCGCGGTCAACCCGGAACCCACCGGGAGATCAGCGTAGAAAAGGCGGATCCCAGGGTGAAACGCTAACCAAACGCATATTGGGCGGATGCCCAAAATATAACCCCTTGAAAAAATGGTCGGGACGGCGAGATTTGAACTCACGGCCTCTCGCACCCCAAGCGAGTGCGCTACCAGACTGCGCTACGTCCCGATTGGGGGAATATTACACCAATTGGATTTACGTTATAACAGTTTTTACGCTTCACGCAAATAGGGCTGTATAAAAATACGGTTATTTTCAAGCACGTTGCTTTACCACGGATACGATATACACGCGTAATGTTGATATTCAGACCTTAGAATATCCGTCGTATCTGCAAAAATTTAAAACGTTATAGTTTCCCTGATTTTTGGATTTTTTGCTTTTTTGCCGCGTACTGGCAATCGGTGCGTGGTTTTCAGAAAAAAACCGCTACCGGGTTTTTGGACAGCTACCTCCTGCATTGGAAAAATCTGTAAAATCAGAAATTTACCAAATTCACATCCTGATTTTTTATGGCGTAGGTGACAAGCTGGGCTCTGTTTTTGATGTCGAGTTTCCGAAAAATTCGATAAAGGTGCGTTTTAACCGTAGGCTCGCTTATGTGCAGTTTTTTACCGACCTCCTTGTTGGTGAATCCCTGGCTTATGAGGTTCACCACTTCTTTTTCCTTGTCTGTCAGCTTGGCGGTTCTATTGTTTTTCAGCGCGTTAATGCCGAAAAGAAGATTTTTTACGGTGGATTTATCTATCCACACTTCTCCTTTTGAAACTGCCTTGATGGACTTGATGAGGAGCTGCTGCGTGGTATCACCCAAAAGTACTCCGCTTATTTTTTTCGTCAGGATTGCGGATACGATATTTTCCCTCCCGCAATCGGTATCTACCAGAATAAAATTATTTCTGGTCTCGGAACCATCAATGACAAATGAATTATAAAGGCTTGTGAAATCCACGAGTATAACGTTTGGATCAAGAGTTTCAAGCCTTTCGCCGGTACATGTAGAACCGGGTTTCAGCAGTTCGACAATCTTGATATCATTATCTTTTTCTATGATATATTGTACCCCAGTTGCGAACAACATATTGTTGAAAGCGATCATAACCTTTATATTCACGGGCACTCCCTGGGTAAAGATAGTTATCCGGAATAATAATTATCCCTCTACGAGTTCGGATTCTACTACCAACAGCCGGAAAATTTCAACTAAAAAATTATTTTTTTATTTCAGATTACTGCTAAAACGCTGTTTTCGCGGATTATTTACCATGATTGTTTTGGGCCGATCCGCAAGCGCAAAAAGGGTTCTTACCTCTTTTTTCGATAGGTGTCTGTAATCGCCGGGTGCAAGGACGCCGGTTTTAAGATGACCGTACGCTACTCTGGAGAGCTTTGATACAGGGTACCCCAGCGTTTTGCACAGCTTTTTTACAAGATGTTTTTTGCCCTCCGTCATTTCGATTTTCAGGTATGTGTTTTTGGGCGAGCTCCTTTCCGTCTTTACGCTTTTGAATCTGTATCTGACCCCCTGGATGGTTATTCCGGTAAGCATCTTTTTCAGGGTTTTTTGCGTAACGGAGCCGCGAACTTTCGCAAGATAAGTTTTAATAATTCCCGACGAAGGATGCATCATGGCGTGGGCAAAGTCGCCGTCGTTGGTCAAAAGCAGGATGCCCGTCGTATTGAAGTCGAGCCGTCCAACCGGAAAGATACGCGCGTTTATCTGCTTGATTATATCGACTACCGTTTTACGTCCCCTGTCGTCCGCGCAGGAGGTCAGAATCCCCTTCGGCTTGTTCAGGAGTATGTAGACTTTTGGCGCTGTTTTGACCGTTTTCCCGTCGCACGTTATGCGGTCCCTCGTCGGATCGGCTGAAAACCCGAGCCGGGTTATAACTTTACCGTTGACGGCAACATGGCCGTTTTCAATGGCAAGCTCCGCCTTGCGCCGTGAAAAGATTCCAGCCTCGGCCAGTATTTTATGGAGTCGAATCCCCTTCGTCGGAGGAGACTCTGTCGACCGCCTCTTCGCCGCTTTCAATGTCTTCGTATTCGCTTTCTTCATCTGCATAGTCTTCTTCCACCGGTTCGACCGCTGCGGCCTCTTCTTCAATCTGTATGTCTTCTGGAAATTTTTCTTCCGTTTCTTCTTCCGCTTCCGTCGTGCCGTTAGGCTGATCGAAATTCAGGTTTTTTTGAGTTCCTTCCAGTTCCGCCGGAAACTCTTTAAGAGTAGGCAGATCGGAGAGTTTTACCAGCCCGAAATATTCAAGGAACTTCTGCGTCGTTCCGAAGGTCATCGGTTTGCCAGGCAGTTTCCTGCGTCCCATGGATTTTATAAGATTCTTATCCAGCAGCGTTCTCACCGGGCCGGAGCTGTCGACCCCGCGCACGTCCTCGATCTCCTGCCGGGTTACCGGCTGTTTGTAGGCTATTATGGACAAGGTTTCCAGAGACGCCTGTGAAAGTTTCGTAGAGCGGTTCAGCTGGTGGAATTTTTTTATCCACTTGCCGCATTCGGAGCGGGTACGCATCTGAAGCCCTCCGGCTATCTCGACAACCTCCACGCCGTGCCCCCCTAATCTGCCGCCGAACTCTTCCAGTAAGGATGAAACGTCTTCGCTGGTCGATCCATCCAGTACGCTGCTGATGTCTTTAACGGCCACCGGCCCGTCGGAGACGAACAATATCGCTTCGATTATCCTTAAGGTTTCTTCCTTGTCCAATCCTTTTCCCTTCGTTTTCAGGTTTCGCCGTTATCGTCGTTAACGGAAACGGTTTTTACCGCTTCATCTTCATCCACGCCGCTTGCGGCCACGCCGCTTGCGGCCACGTCGCTCGCGGCCACGTCGCTCGCGGCCACGTCGCTCGCGACTGTTTCCGGAGCTTCTACGGACTGCACCCATATCTTGCCGAACTGTTTTTCCTGGTATACCCTCAGGAGCTGCTGTTTCATCAACTCCAGAATTGCCAAAAACGTACCTACAAGATCCATCCTGTTATGGGAAACGTCGAAAAGATCTTCAAAATAGATTCTGGGCGTTTTCGATAATTTTTCCATGATAACGTTCATCTTCTCCGTTACGGAGATATCTTCCAGCGTAACTTCGTAAAGCTGCGGAACGTTTGTTTTGGCAAGTAATTTGCCGAAAGCGCCGAGCAATTGGAATACTGAAATCTCCTTCAGGTAATCGGCGTCGTTTTCGTCCCACTCCGATATGAAATTACGCGAAAACGAGTTCGACATATCCTCTTCCCTGCTTCTCAAAGAGGTCGCGGCGTTTTTGTATTTTCTGTATTCGATCAGCCTTCTTACCAGTTCTTCCCTTGGGTCTTCACCCTCGTCGTCATCCAGCATTTCGGGTTTAGGCAGCAGCATGGCGGATTTGATATATGTCAGGGTGGCCGCCATTACAAGGAAATCTCCCGCTATGTCCAGGTTAAGTTCTTTCATCATGTCCAGATATTCAAAATACTGTCCGGTGATTTTCGCTATCGGGATGTCGTAGATATTTATCTCCTCTCCCTTTATCAGGTGCAGAAGCAGGTCGAGTGGCCCTTCGAAAACCTCAAGTTTGACTTTGTAATCCAGCATATTTTTTTTATCAGCAATGTTGTCCAGCTCGGCATTATACAATTTTAATGACCGCCGTGTTAGGATAAAAAGGACTGTTTTAGAGGTTGCGTATGCTTGATGTAGACTGGAATAATTTTATTAATAACTTTGATTTTACCGCACTGGCGGATTCCCTTATTTCCGGTTCATGGAAATGGATTCTAAAGGACAAGATTGTATGGGGCGTCGTCATCGTGTTTCTTGCGCTGATCGCTTACCAGCAGTCCAGAGATTTTGCGACTTTGGCAGCCGGATGGGGCATAACGGCGTGTTTATATTTTTTGGGCGGAGTGATTTTAAAAAATTCGGTAATATCCGAGCCCGGACCTTTCGCGGTGCTGGTTGCCATGTTCCTTGTGGCGGTGGGGTATCTTATATGGACGAAACTCCTGAAGTCGTAGTTTTGTATGGATGAAACTTCTGAGGTTATAGGCAGCATCCAGCAACGACTTGAAACCTCTGAAAAACTCACGGATCACCATGACAAAAACCTGTCACCCCGAGCCTGCCGAAGGGCTGAGTCTGCCGAAGGTAAGGGTCATTTCTAATGAGCTTCTCAGGGGGCTCGGTTCATAAATGAAATGCTGAATTACCTCATACGCAGGCTTTTGATGATGGTTCCGCTCATGTTCGGGATTACCATCATAACCTTTGCCGTAATACACCTCGCGCCGGGAGAGCCGATAGACAGCATGACCGATCTCAACCCTAAAATCTCCGCGCAGGCAAAACAGAAAATGAGGCAGATGTACAACCTCGATAAACCGCTCCACGTCCAGTATTTTCTCTGGATTAAAAGACTGCTGGTACTGGATTTCGGCAGGTCGTTTTCGACGGATAACCGCCCCGTTATCGACAAGATACTTGAGCGCATTCCGATAACGTTAACGATAAACGTAATATCCCTAGTCATCATGTTCATGCTGGCTCTGCCCATAGGCGTGTGGTCCGCTACGCATCCTTATTCGTTTTTCGACAAGAGCACAACGCTTTTTGTCTTTATTGGTTTTTCCACGCCGGGATTCTGGCTGGCGCTGTTGCTGATGATTCTCTTCGGAGTCCAGCTAGGCTGGCTGCCCATCTCGGGAATAAGGTCGCTGAACCACGAGCTATTGTCACCATGGGGGAAAATGGCCGACTACGCGCGCCACTTGACGATGCCGATACTGCTGTCTTCGCTTACGTCGCTTGCGTTTCTTTCGCGCATTGCGCGGCAGAACATGCTGGAAGTCATAAGACAGGATTACATCATAACTGCGCGCGCCAAGGGGCTGCCCGAAAGCGCGGTTGTTTACAAACACGCGCTTAAAAACGCGCTTTTGCCGGTCGTGACTATTATCGGTTTTTCTATACCGGGGCTTATCGGTGGGTCCGTGATATTTGAAACCATTTTTTCCATACCCGGCATCGGACAGCTTTTTTTTGAATCCGTGATGTCGCGCGACTACCCGCTTGTAATGGGGAATCTTGTTATCGTCGCACTGTTGACACTGGTCGGTAACCTGGTGGCCGATATAGCTTATGGTGTCGTTGACCCTCGGATACGTTATGACTGAACAGGGGCCGCGCTCGTATTGGCGCATGGTTGTGCAGCGGTTCGGGAAAAACCGTTACGCGGTAGGCGGCGGCATTCTGGTACTGACGCTTTTTACCGTAGCGCTTTTTGCGCCGGTCATCTCGCCTTATGATCCCGGTGATCTGGATACCAATATTCTTCTCCAACCGCCCGGAAAAGATCACTGGCTCGGTACGGATGAGCTTGGCCGCGACGTTTTAAGCCGGATGATATACGGCGCGCGGATTTCGCTTATGGTCGGCTTCGTTGCGGTCGGCATCGCCACCGTCATAGGCGTCGTCATAGGCGCCACCAGCGGTTATTATGGCGGCTGGGTGGACGAAATCCTTATGCGCTTTACCGACGTATGGCTGACCATTCCCACGTTTTTTCTGATACTTGCGGTAATCGCCATGCTGGAACCGGGTATCACCAAAATCATGGTCGTAATCGGCCTTACCGGATGGATGGGCGTGGCAAGGCTGGTGCGCGCCGAGTTTCTATCGCTCAAACAGCGTGATTTCGTGGCGGCGGCTAAGTCCATCGGGCAATCCGATTCCGTGATAATTTTCAGGCATATACTGCCGAACGCGATGGCGCCGGTGCTGGTATCCGCCACGCTTGGCGTTGCCGGCGCGATCCTTGTCGAGTCGTCGCTGTCGTTTCTGGGTATAGGCGTACAGCCGCCGACGCCGAGCTGGGGCAGCATCCTGACGGAAGGGAAGAACTACATAGAGTTTGCGTGGTGGCTTTCGCTCTTTCCCGGCCTTGCCATTTTGTTCACCGTTTTGGGATATAACCTTCTGGGCGAAGGATTGCGCGACGCGCTGGACGTAAGGCTTTTTTAAAAATCCCTGCTGAGCTTGTCGTAGGGGCAAACCCGCGTGTCTGCCCTGATGCCGCACACGGCAGACTACTTTACTTTGCCAGCGTGCGGATATAGACGATTGCTTTCCAGACCTCGTCGTCCTTGAGGATAAGCTGGAAAGGCGGCATCTCGAACTGCCCTGTTTTAACCTTCCAGAACCACTCGCCGTCGCTTTCCACCGACGTTACGTCCTTGTTGCTGAAATCCGGCAGTTCTATCTGCAGGCTGCCCGCCGACCATCCGTCCGCCTTACCGGCAGGGCCGTGGCATTTAAGGCAGTTGTATTCGAATATTTTCTTTCCCTCGGCTGCCGCCGAACCGTTTTTTGCGAACGGATTTTTCAGCTCGGCTGCTCCATCCGGCGCGAACCATCCGGTGTGAACCGCCCCGGCGTTTCCGGCAAATGCCAACGCCGCGATTAATCCTGCCAAAGCAGCTAACCTCTTTTTCATTGCGCTTCCCCCCTTCATCCCGAGAATTTCAAATTTTTGCTTACTTCAGCCGATTGGTCGAAACTGTTCGTGAATACTATCCTGACCGGAGCCTCCTTGTCGGCTCTCATCTTGAAGCGAATCAACGGGTCGGGACTGGTTGCCGATGTCATGAAGTACTCGGTGATCTTTTGCCCGCCATAGAACACGTCCATTTTTTTCAGGTAGACGGACGGTTTTTCCCTTTTGAATATATTCTTCTCCTCGTCGACGAGTTTGAGTCCGGTCAGCGACGGGAACTTTATCTTTACCCGTACCTCGATGATCTGGCCGGACTTAATCTTTCTTGGAAGCCGCATTTTCGGCTTGCCCATCTTTATTTTTTTCGCCACAGCGTCGTCCTCCTTATTTCGTGTTGATTATTTGCACGCGGCCATCCAGTTCCGGCGCGATCTGTTTGACTTTTTCTATGTATTCAACAAGTTCTTCAACGGCGACCTTGCCGGTGTCGTTGACGTTCTCGGCGGTCGGCGCGGTATGTATCTGCGTGTTGGCCGAGACGACCGTATATTTTTTATCAGGATCGTACGGCTTGCCGCCGATTTTCAGTCCCGTGATTCGTTTACCGTATGATTTCCTTTCGTCGATCTTTACCTCCATGCCGGAAAACCTTATAAGGTCTCCGCCCAACTGTTCGTATGGGTCTACGGCCAGAACGTTTTCAACGGCCGCTTCAAGGATCGACTTAAGGTTGCCGCCTTTGAGTACAAAGGTGATTACGGTTTCCTGCGTGGGCACCATACCGTAAACATCCTCAACCGTGATTTCCCCCGGTATGATGGTCAGCCCGAATCGCCACGCCGGTGAAAACGCTATGTCCGACTTGTAGATATCGCGGTAGGCGTCGGTGATGAAATTATCCATCGTGCTTTCGTATGTCGCCCTGCGGTACAGCATGGTTTTTGTTTCACCTATTATCCTTTCGAGCCTCTTTTTGTACGGCGCGTACTGCGCTTCTATTATTTTCTCGATTATCGGATCCGGCTTTATATTATTGCTTACTATGCGGATGATCTCGTGGTCGAAACTCGCCACTTTGCCGTCCTTGATTTTCAGATCAAGTTTTCCGAGGAACTTGCCGTGCGAACCGGCCTGAACCACTATCGTGCCGTCGATCACGGGAGGGGTATAAACGTTATCGTGAGTGTGCGCTCCTATTATCACGTCGATGCCTTTTACGCGCGTTGGATATTTCCGGTCGACGCGGTAGCCCATGTGCGAAAGCATTATCAGCACGTCCGGTTTTTCTTTGGTCCTTATCGTATTTATGAGTTCCGTGATTTCATCTTCGCGCAGTCCGAAACTCCACCCCTTCGTGTATTCCCTGTTTCCGGTTTTGGCCGTCCATTGATACGTCATCCCGATTACCGCTACCTTCAGCCCGCCGACCTCCTTTATCATGTACCGCTTCATCGCCGGATCGCCCCACTCCATATCGTACATATTGGCCGCAAGGACAGGGAAATTGCTTTCTTTGACGCGCTTTAAGAACTCCTCCTTCGGATAAAGAAAATCGACGTTGCCCGGCGTCATCGCGTCGTACTCAAGCGCGTTCATCACCTTTACGACGGCTGCGCCTTTTGTGAAAAGCGCCACGCCCGTTCCGTGCCACGTATCACCTGCATCCAGCAAAAGCGTGCTGCCCGGCATCTCGCCGCGATATTTTTTTATCAGGGTGGCGAGGTTCGCCCAGCCGCCAAGTTTTCCTTCTTCAGCCGCGATTTCGACGTAGTTATCTTCGCCGACTTCACGGTGGTAAAGCGGTTTAAGGTAACCGTGCGTATCGTTTGTCCAGATTATACGCAGTGTTTTTACACTGCCGCCATCGGCATCGGCTGCTTGCGGTGCAAACACGAAGAGTCCGAAGATGAACGCGACAGCCGCCGGTACGAATACAAAAGCCGGCAGTCGGAACCTGTTAAACATTTTCATTTCCCGGGTTTTTGCCGGATCAGCATCCGCCGACCGTGACCTTTACTGTTGCCTTGCCAACCCATCGCCCGTGCTTGCTGCATTTCATGACCGCCATGATCTGGTTTGTTCCGCTTACCGCGCGTACCTGGGACGAAAAATAGACCGTCCCGTTTGCCGGCGTGAAATTTATCTTTCCCTTGTGTACCAGCGGATCGTTGAAGTTGATTATCTCAATGCTTTCGATGTAGTGGTCCTTTTCCATGGGATGGTCGGACAGAGCGTAAAAAGGGACCGTTGCGCCGTCTTCGGCTATCAGCGGCATTTTCAGGATCGGCAAGTGCATTTTTTCAAAATCGGTCAGTTGGTTGAGATCCTTCGGCTCGTGGATCAGGTCGGGATCGAGTACGTAGCCTTCCACCACCTCGAACTTGGCCTTGCCGTGCGCCCTTCCTGGTGTAAGCATGATTCCCATGGGCAGGGCTGCCGCCAGAAGGGCGTACCCGGTTTTCCCTGCGGTTTGCGCCATGAATGTGCGTCGATCGAATTTCTTCATGATGTTTTCCCCTTTTACCGTGTTGCTTTTAAATAACAATTCTGCTTCTCCGTATGATTATAAAGTATCAGACCGGCAGGATGGTAGAAAAAATTTCCGGCCATCCCGCCGACCAGATAACATCTTTACATAACACAAGTGAATGTCATCCTGAGTTCATCGAAGGATGGTTCGACAGGCTCACCATGACATTCCACCTGTTTAATTGGCCTTGGGCACCCATCGTACTCCGTTGTTGCCGAAGCCGACTTCGACCGTCTTGATGATTTCCAGTGCGGCGACGTCGATGAAGACCGCCTCGTTGGATTTTTTGCAGGTAGCGGCTGCGATCTTCCCATCGGGCGTAAACCTGATGTTGTGGGAAGCCAGCGGGGTTTCGATCTCTTTTACCAGCTTGTCGTTCTTTGTGTCGATAACGGAGATGAACGTGTCCTTTTCATTGGCGCCGAATGCGATGTCGTCCCTTCCCGTCGGGAAGTAAAGGGCGTTGGCGTTTTTACCGCCCTTGATCCTGGTCTTGATCTTGTTGGTTGCCAGGTCGATTACAACGTAATCGTTCTTTTTGCCGCCGATGCCTACGTA
>BTTC01000047.1:0-9816 GCA_036244935.1 bacterium
GCCGGACGGACGCCGGAGTAGAAAAGATCGGATTCCAGGTATATCTGGCCGTCGGTAATGGAGATCACATTCGTAGGTATGTAAGCCGAAACGTCGCCGGCCTGTGTTTCGATTATGGGAAGCGCCGTCAGCGATCCGCCCCCCTGATCGTCGTGAAGTTTCGCCGCGCGCTCCAGCAGTCTTGAGTGAAGGTAAAAGACGTCTCCGGGAAACGCCTCGCGCCCCGGCGGTCGGCGAAGAAGCAGCGACATTTGCCTGTAGGCGGCGGCCTGCTTGGACAGATCGTCGTATATAACCAATGAGTGCTTTCCGTTGTCGCGGAAATACTCGCCGATAGCGCACCCCGTATAGGGCGACAGATATAAAAGCGGGGCGGGCTCGGACGCCGAAGCTGAAACGATGGTCGTGTATTCCATCGCGCCGGCCTCTTCCAGCTTTTTGTATACCTGCGCAACCGTCGAGCGCTTTTGCCCGATGGCCACGTATATGCAGTACATATCCTGGCCCTTCTGGTTGATTATGGCATCGATGACCAGCGCCGTCTTGCCGGTCTGCCTGTCGCCTATGATGAGTTCGCGCTGGCCGCGGCCTATGGGCACCATGGCGTCGATGGCCTTTAGACCCGTCTGCATCGGCTCGGCAACCGGTTTTCTTGCGATTATGCCGGGAGCTAACCTTTCCACAAGCCCGTAATGCTCTGTTTGTACAGGACCCTTGCCGTCAATCGGCTGTCCGAGGGCGTCGACCACGCGTCCGACCAGAGCTTCGCCGACAGGAACCTCGGCAACCCTGCCGGTCCTTTTAACTTCGTCGCCCTCCTTTATGTGAGTATCCTCGCCTAACAGCACCGCTCCCACGTTGTCTTCTTCGAGGTTCAGCACCATGCCGGTGACCCCTCCGGGAAAGTCCAGCAGTTCGCCAGCCATGGCGTTTTCCAGTCCGTATATGCGCGCGATTCCGTCGCCGACCGATATTACGCTGCCCACCTCCTTGAGTTCGATTTCTTTTTCAAACCCTTCGATTTCCCTTTTAAGAATTTCACTTATTTCATCAGCGCGAATAGACATTTTTTATGCCTCCTGTTCCATTCTGGCTTTTAATAATCTGAGCTGGTTGCGGATGCTGCCGTCGTAAACCATGCTGCCCACCCGGGCCACCAATCCGCCTATAAGAGAGCCGTCCGTTTTTCCTTCAAGTGCCGCCGTTTTACCGGTTATCGCGGAAAAGGCGGTTTCAAGAGTTTTGAGGTCGTTATCCGGCAGTTTGTACGCGGACGTTACTTCCACCCTTATGCGTTTCAATTTTTCATCCGCCATCAAGACAAGGCTTCGGGCAATATCCCCTACGAAACCTATCCGGCCGTGTTCCATGATGACTGATAGCGCCCTGCGGCACTCATCCGAAAACTCCGCCGCCGCCGAAATTTCATCAAGGATTTTACCCTTCGTTTCGCCGGGTATGCCGGGGTGGATTAACGTTTTGCGAAGCTGCGCGTTTTTTGCGTAAAACGACGCGAACAGGGACAGCTCCCCGGACACCGTCTCAAGCGTTTTTTCACTTTGTATGCCGCCCATCAGTGCCCGCGCGTACCTTCTGGCAACCAGCGTACCCCTCACGCCATTTTCCGCAAGCGCACGATGTAGTCATCGACGATCTTTCCGTGATCGCGTTCTTTCATGTTTTTTTCCAAAAGCTCGGAGGCAAACCTGATGGAAAGATTCACCGCTTCGTTGTGCAGCCTGCTTTTGGCCTTGTTCGATTCCTTTTCAATCTGCGCCCTGGCTTCGTTAAGAATCCGTTGAGCGATGGTATCGGCGTCCGCCACTATCCGTTTCGTGATTTCCTCGCCTTCCTTCAGCGTCTCTTCCCTGATTTTTTTGGACTCCCGTTCAAATTGGCGTATTTTGTATTCGAGGTCGGAAACCTTCCTCATGGCGTCCATGCGCGATTTTTCCGCGTCCTCGATTTCTTTTGCGATCATCTCGCTTCGTTGTTTAAGGGCGGGAACGGCTATACGGCGAACCAGCCAGAAGAGAGCGGCGAACAGTATAAGGAAATTGAATATCCACCCGCCGTCGCGCCATAGTACCCATTCTTCCGCATGGTGCAGCGCCTCACCGGCATAGGCCGCGCCCGGCAAGATAAGCGAAAGGACGGAATCAGTCATACTATTTCCCTTCCCATGATCTTTCCCGCTATGCCGCGCGAAATTTTTTCCGTTTCTTTCTTCAGGGTTTCAAACACCGCAGCCGATTTCTTTTCGATCTCCTGTTTTGCCGTTTCCACCTGATTCGTGAACTCCTCCCGCGAGCGGTTGACTATTTTTTCGTGCTCCTGATTCGCCTGCTTACGCGCCGCGCTGATAATGCCTGACACTTCATTCTTCAATTCCGCCATTTTCGTATCGTGTTCCCGTATGGCCTTATCCGCCCTGTCGTCGAATTTCATATTTTCGGACGCAAGGGAGCGCAACTTTTTCTTTCTGTTTTCCACAACTTTCAAGATCGGTTTAAACAGGAAATGATTGAGAAAAAAAATCATTACGAAAAAATTGACCAGTTGTACCAGCACCGTTTTATTGAGTTCTATCATAATTTAATAAACGGAATCTCCATTCTAGAGTTTACGATCGTACTTTGACGAATTCATAATACTATCAATGAACCCGGTATCCGCAAGAAAAATCACTGCCGGTTTTGTTTTGCCTGCCGCAGCCGATCCCCGCACCGCATGAACCGGTACGGAGGCCGCGCGGATTTTTTTCTATTATCGCTGCCATTACCCCTCCATAAACAAGCGGGATAATCCCATATTCTACGGGAATTTACAATTATAGAATGCCTTTATAGGTCTTATAGATTTATCTTATGACTTGCGCGCAGTCGGCAGTATCGCCTTCGGCTTTTTTCCCGGCATAGCGGCTTTCGGATACGATCAAAAGTTCAACTTCATCAAGCATTCGGCCCTTCCGCAGCATATGACTTCAAACAATCTTCGGAACAAAAATAAACCCGTTTGCCGCCTATATCGCTAACTACCGCATGGTCGGTGGAAACGTACGAACCGCACACGGGATCGCGGACCATGTCGGCAACCTGTTTTTGATCGCCCCGGCTGCGGGCGAAGGCGGAAGCCGCTATACCGCCAAGCGCTTTCTTTATTGCGCTTTTAACCAGCCGGTAGCACATCCACAAAAGAAAAATGATTGCGGCGGTTCTGATGTATGAAATCATAGGCGTTTATAACCAGCAAAAAATTTCAGGACAACGAAAATTTCCCTATATCTTCCGCTAACCTTGAAAAAATTGGGGTGAACGATGGGACTTGAACCCACGACCACTGGAGCCACAATCCAGAGCTCTACCAACTGAGCTACGCCCACCATATTTTAATAAGCCAGTCTGAACCAACGCGCAATAATTTTCAAGCCTCTTTACGCACAGGATACGCCCGGCTGCCGGATTATGCCCCCCTTCGGTAGACTCAGGGTGACAACGGGCGCGCCTGACAACCTGTAACACAGCCGTCAGATATGATTTATTTCCGCTTCCTTCTTTTTGGACACAACGGTTATAGCCGCGGCCTTGACTTTCCTGACAAGGATGAGGGATGCGGTTTCAAGTCCCTGGTAAAGTTTGAGTTCTTCCTTGTCAACAACATCTATGGCGCCGATGTCTTTTGCCCTTGCGCGCTGTCTGCTTCCTTTTTGCGCTATAGAGCTGACTACTATGATAGGTTTCGGGCGGAACAACATTAATTTTTTCATGAACGTTATACCGTCCATTCTGGGCATTATTATGTCCAGAGTAATGACGTCGGGGTCAAGCTCCAGTATTTTCTCCCTGGCCTGGAACGCGTCTTCGGCTTCTCCAACAACTTCGATATTCGGGTCCATTTCCAGCGCGGCGGAAATTACCTGTCGAATAGTGGAGGAATCGTCAACTACAAGAACGCGGATTTTTCTGCCGACCAGCGATTTTTTAGCCGCTTCAAGACGTACGGTAAGCTCGGATTTTTCTATGATAAGCATTTTCACTTTGCCGCTTGTGGTATCGAAGAATATCTTGCGTCCGTTGTTACCGCCCACCTCCTGCTTTTTGATGCGGATGCCGTATCTTTTAAGAACGCTTTGAGCCATAACAATGTTTTTTAGTCCTATGCCTTCCCCGCTGCTGAGATGGCCCACGACTGCGCCGCCGCCGTACAGCGATGCTTCCAGTTTGTGAATATCGGAATCCAGCCGCAGCATCATTTCTATCAGTTTTTCCGAGGCGTAATCGCCGTATTTGCCTTTAACTTCCATGTTATTGCCGGAAGGCAGCATGAAGTGGTTCATGCCGCCGGCTTGCAGTTTTGCGTTATACAGGCAGATCGCCACGCAAGACCCCAAAAGAGTCGCTATCGTTGCAGGCTGCCGGGACATCGCTATCTCGCCCGGTAATACGAATATCCTTTTGTTTTCCATGATTTTATTTTTACCTCCCGATCTGTTTGATAATGCCGTTAACGTCGAGGATCATTGCAAGCTGGCTTCCATCGTACACCGAAACCCCCTCAAAGGGCGGCGGCTGACGCAGCGTCTTTAACGTCAGCTTCTTATATATTATCTGCCGTTGGCCCAACACGTAATCAACCATAAAGCAGACCCTGGTGTTTTTATGCTGTACCAGCACAAGGATGGCTTTAGCCGGGTCCGTAACATCCGTGTTTATACCGAAGAGGCGGTGAAGCCTTATCATCATCGTGATTTCACCGCGCCGGTTTATTATTTCACCTTTGCCCTTTACGCTGCTTATCTCGCCGTTCGACGGCTGAAACGATTCCAGCACCGTTTCTATGGGTATGAGGAAAACGCTCTTCCCCACGGCCACGGCCAACCCTTTTTTTACGAGCGTCGTGTGCGTAAGCGGTATGGTGAGCGTAATACCGATCCCCTTGCGCGGATCGTTGTCCACTGCTATTGCGCCGTCCATCTCCAGCAGATGTGAGCGTACGATGTCCATCCCCACGCCTCTGCCGGAGGTCTCTGTAACCTTTTCCGACGTGGAAAAGCCGGGCATGAAAATTTTATCCACAATCTCGCTTTCCGAAAGAGACTGCAATTCATCCCGTCCGATAATGCCCGTTGCCAGCCCCTTTTGTTTGATCTTCTCAAGGTCTATACCCTGTCCGTCGTCGGAAATTTTAATGATCATTTTTGACTCGTCCGCTTTTACGAAAAGTGAAATCGTTCCTTCTTCGGGCTTGCCCTCCTCCCGCCGCTTTTGCGGATGCTCTATTCCATGATCGACGCCGTTGCGGATCATATGGACGAATATGGTTTCAAGTTTCGGCACAAGACTTTTGTCCACCAATGTTTTTTCGCCGGTCATTACAAGACGTACCTTTTTACCAGCCCTTACCTCCTCGTCCCTCACCAGTCTCGGCAGCTTCTGCATGGCTTCGTTTACGGGTACCTTGCGTATTTCGTAAAGATCTCGTGAAAGCACCTCGCTCAAACCCTGCAGGGTGGTAATGGCGTCCCTCAGACTGTTGTATGTATCCTGGGCGTTCCCGTTGCTGAACTGGGTTTGCAGGTAATTGAAAAACTCGGATATGGTCACCAACTCACCGGCGACGCTTATCGTTTCATCGAGTTTTGACTGGTCGACCTTTACCTGCTTTGCATGCAGCGTTTGTGAAGATTTTTGCGCCTTTTCGTTTTCGTCGGAAGCGCTTTTAACATTTTCCGGCATTCCCTTTTCCAGCAGGCGGCCGTATTTTTCCAGATAATCCGATGTAATGCCGACGAGTATCTCATCGAAACCTGTTTCGTCGTGGAATACAAGCTCCAGCTCTTCCTTGAGGTTTATTAACAGCTCCAGCGGTTCCTTGTGGTTTTTCTCCTCATGCTTTTTTATGAGTGAATCGATACTGCTGAAAACCATCTCCCCATTATTTTCGGAGTACTGCTGCCGCTCTGCCTCGTCCGTTACGGACTTAATGGTGAAATACTCGCGCGATACGTCCATGCCGCGGTAAAAAAGTTGTTCTTCGCGCGGGGCCCGCCTTTCTTGCAGAAGCCTGGGGGAATTATCCTTTATTATCGTTACGATTTCCTTCAGCGGTTCGTTGTCTTCAAGCTCTTTTTTGATATCCAAGCGGTTTACGAACCTCATCAGCTCGCCATGCAGCCGTTCCTCCACCGTTTCGCATGGTTGTTGCGAGGTTTCCAGGAGCAGGGATATTTCTTCTACGAACCGCTCCTCTTCCAGTACAAGGTCGGCCTTCCCGCCGTCCTCGACAAGGCGCGCGAACATGGCTTTAAGACAGTCGGCGCCTTTCAGTATTACGTTTATGACTTTGGTGTCGGCTTCAAGTTTGCGGTTACGTATTTTGTCTATCAGGTTTTCAAGGGTATGGGTAAAAAGCTTGATTCCGGCAAGCCCGAAAAGCGCCGAACCGCCTTTTAGCGAGTGAACGCAGCGGAAAATATTGTCCACGTTTTCACGATTGTCCGGCGATTTTTCAAGGGCGATCACTCCGCTTTCGAGTTCGCGCAAAAGGTCGGCTGATTCGGAAAGAAAATTATCGAATAGCTTCTTTTCTATGTTTTTATTCATAACGATTTTAAACTGAACGGTTTTTTCAGTCTTGCCTATATATGCGGGAGGGCCCCGCCGTTTACAAAAGTCACCACCCCTATTTTAACCTGAAAACCCCAGAATACGATTAACACTATAGTTGGAAAGATATTTTTGATAGAATTCCACACCTTTGAAAGGTAATCCGAATATGGGAATGACAATAACCGAAAAGATACTGGCCGCTCACGCGGGACTCGACTCCGTAAAGCCCGGCCAGCTCGTTCAGTGCGGCGTAGACATCGCGCTTGCCAACGACGTCACCGCGCCGATAGCGATAAAGGAGTTCCGGCGGATCGGCGCAAAAAAGGTTTTTGACAAAGACCGGGTAGCGCTGGTGCCGGATCACTTCGCCCCGAACAAGGACATCAAATCCGCCCGGCAAATAAAGATGCTGCGTGAGTTCGCCAGGGAGCAGGAACTGACGCACTTCTGGGACGTTGGGCAAATGGGAATAGAACATACCCTCCTGCCGGAACAGGGCGTGGTAGGCCCCGGAGACCTGGTAATCGGCGCGGACAGCCATACCTGCACCTATGGCGCTTTGGGCGCGTTCGCCGCCGGCGTGGGAAGCACCGACCTCGCCGCCGCGATGATAACCGGCGAGGCATGGTACAAGGTTCCGGAATCGATTCTGTTCACCCTTAATGGAAGGCCGCGAAAGTGGGTGGTCGGAAAAGATATAATCCTCTATATCATCGGCAAAATAGGCGTTGACGGAGCGCTGTATAAAGGCATGGAGTACACGGGCGGAATGATCCCGCATCTGACGCAGGACGACCGTTTTACCATCGCGAACATGGCGGTAGAGGCGGGCGCCAAAAACGGCATATTCACGCCGGACGACGTTACGAAGGAATACGTAAACGGCCGCTTCAAGCGGGAACCCCGGTTCTATGAGTCCGACCGGGACGCCGGGTACTGCAGCCGGGTGGAGATAAACGGAGATGATATAGAACCGCAGGTGGCCTTCCCGCACCTTCCATCGAACACAAGGGGAATAAGCGAGGTGGGCGACGTAAAGGTGGATCAGGTAGTAATCGGGTCGTGCACGAACGGCAGGTATTCCGACCTTGAAACGGCGGCTGGAATCATCAAGGGCCGCAAGGTGGCAAAGCGCGTGAGGTTGATAGTCATCCCCGCAACGCAGGACATTTACATGCAGGCGCTTGCTAACGGCCTGATTGAAATTTTCATCAAAGCGGGGGCCGCCTTCAGCACCCCTACCTGCGGGCCGTGTCTGGGCGGACACATGGGCGTGCTGGCCGATGGCGAAAAGGCGCTTGCAACCACCAACCGCAACTTCGTGGGGCGAATGGGAGACCCGAAAAGCGAGGTCTACCTTGCCAACCCGGCCATAGCCGCGGCGACCGCGATAGCCGGAAAAATAACTTCACCCGATGAGGTGCTGAAATGACGTTAAAAGGCAGATGCCACCTGTTTGGCGACGACGTAAACACAGACGAGATAATCCCCGCGCGCTATCTTAATACCTCCGATCCGGCTGAACTCGCCATGCATGTGATGGAAGACGCCGATCCTGATTTTTACCAAAAATTGCAAAAAGGGGACGTCATAGTTGCGCAAAAAAACTTCGGATGCGGTTCCAGCAGGGAGCACGCGCCGATAGCCATAAAAACGGCGGGGGTATCGTGCGTCATTGCGCGTTCCTTCGCCCGTATCTTTTACAGAAATTCCTTCAACATGGGGCTGCCGATTTTCGAGTCCGGCGAAGCGGCGGACAAAATATCCGCAGGCGATGAGCTGGAGGTCGATATGGCAACCGGCGTTATCACCAACCACACGAAAAACGAATCTTACCAGGCTGTCGGCATACCGGAGTTCATGCAGAACCTCATAAGGGCGGGTGGGCTGATGGAATCGATCCGCAGCAAGATAGCCCGGTAACATGCCGATTATAGCGCTTTGCGGAGGCGACGGCATAGGCCCCGAAGTTATCGCCGAAGCGGTAAAAATCCTTGAGGTTATAGACAAAAAGCACGGCTTCGGTCTCAAGTTCGTGGACGCGCCCGTGGGCGGCGGCGCCTACGACCGGTTCGGCCATCCTCTGCCGCCTGAAAGTTTGCTAACGGCAAAAAATGCGGATGCCATACTGCTGGGCGCGGTGGGCGGACTCAAGTGGGAAAATCTGGATTACTCCGTGCGCCCCGAACGCGCGCTTCTGGGGCTGAGGTCCGAGCTTGGTCTTTTCGCCAACCTGCGGCCCGCAAATATCTTTCCGCCGCTTATGGACGCGTCAACGCTTAAAAGGGAAGCGCTGGAAGGTGTAAACATTCTTGTGGTAAGGGAGCTTACGGGCGGGATATACTTCGGCGAGCCGCGAGGCGTGGAAGACTTCGAAGGAGGCAAACGCGGTATAAATACCCTTGTATATACGACTCCCGAAATCGAGCGCATCGCAAAGGTCGCCTTTGAGGCGGCGCGGAAACGGGGCGGAAAGGTATGTTCGGTAGACAAGGCGAACGTGCTTGAGGCGACGGGACTCTGGCGTGATGTAGTAACCGAAGTACAAAAGGGTTACCCGGACGTGGAGCTTTGCCACATGTACGTTGATAACGCCGTTATGCAGCTTATACGCAACCCCGGACAGTTCGATGTAATCGTTTCCACAAACATGTTCGGCGATATACTGAGCGACGCAGCGGCCATGCTAACCGGCTCTATCGGTATGCTGCCGTCCGCCTCCCTTTCGGGCGGTAAAACGGGGATGTACGAGTCTGTGCACGGCTCGGCGCCCGATATCGCGGGCAAGGATCTGGCGAATCCGCTGGCGGCCATTCAGAGCGTGGCGATGTTGCTGGAGACGGCCTTCGAGGAGAAGCTCGCGGCGGAAGCGATTCGTCAGGCGGTCGGGGACGTTCTCGCTGCGGGCCATCGCAGTGGGGATCTGTTGTTGCCCGGAGAGACACGAGAGACCGTTGGGTGTAGACGCATGGGCGATCTCGTCCTCGAAGCCCTGGCTGGCATCGGGCTTGCGGGTCGGGCGGAGAGCTCGGTATGAGCGGGAGTCAGGCAAAACGGATCGTTGTCTTTGGTGCAACCGGCCATCTCGGCCAGCAGCTGATCGAAAAGCTCAACGAGAGTGGCTGGCCGATCGGGGAGGTGATCGGCGTGGCGTCCGCCGAATCCGCCGGGAGCGAGTTCGAGTTCCGGGGCGAAGCATTGGATGTCG
>BTTC01000048.1:0-9775 GCA_036244935.1 bacterium
CAACGTTCTTCTTTTCCCTGCGTGCGGCCAGAAGCGACGCTTCGTTTACAAGGTTGGAAAGATCAGCGCCGGAGAACCCCGGCGTTCCGCGCGCGATAATTTTCAATTCCACATCGTTTGCCATCGGCAGGTTTATTATATGCACTTTAAGAATGTTCTCCCGGCCCATTATGTCGGGCAGCGGTACCACAACCTGGCGGTCGAACCTGCCGGGACGCAAAAGCGCAGGATCAAGCACGTCGGGGCGGTTAGTGGCGGCGATCATAATCACCCCATCGTTGGATTCAAAACCGTCCATTTCAACAAGGAGCTGATTAAGGGTCTGCTCGCGCTCGTCGTGTCCGCCTCCGAGACCCGCGCCGCGGTGACGGCCCACGGCGTCTATTTCGTCCACGAAGATTATGCACGGAGCGTTCTTTTTCCCCTGGTCAAACAGGTCGCGCACGCGCGAGGCGCCAACGCCCACGAACATCTCCACAAAATCCGATCCGGATATGCTGAAAAACGGCACTTCCGCTTCGCCGGCAATCGCGCGGGCCAAAAGCGTCTTGCCCGTACCGGGAGATCCCATCAATAAAACGCCCTTTGGAAGTTTGCCGCCGAGTTTCTGGAATTTTTGAGGGTTTTGCAGGAACTCTACGATCTCTACAAGTTCCTCTTTAGCCTCGTCGACTCCGGCAACGTCTTTGAACGTTATTTTCTTTTTGTCCTCGCTAAGCACCTTGGCCTTGCTTTTGCCGAAGCTGAGCGCCTTGATTCCGCCGGACTGCATCTGCTTCATGAAGAATATCCATATGCCTATGAGAAGCAGCATCGGGAACCATGAAATAAGGATGCTCATGTACCACGAAGTCTGCTCCGGCGGCGATACGTTAATTCTGACTTTCTGCTCGCGCAGGGTTTCCAGAAGCGATGGGTCATCGGGTGCGAACGTCTCGAAAGGCATACCGTCCGCAAACCTGCCCTTGATCAAGTTCCCCTGTATCTTTACTTCGTCAATGTTGCCGCTTTGTACCGCATCCGTAAAATCACTGTACATTATGTTGTTATTGGTCTGCTGCTGTTCACTGAAGATGTTGAAAAGGGCAATCATGAATAACAGCACGACAAGCCACAGGGCCAAATTCTTCTGAAATGGAGTCACAAAAGTTCCTTTCTGTCCGGTAAAAACACTTTTTTCAATACATTAGTTCCCACTTCTTACATTATCATGCGATACACCCTAAAACAACACCAACCCCCTGCTATTCAAGCCCGTCAGACGGCTGTTTTTCATTAAATATTCATGCCTGTTAACCAAATAAGATCAAATCCGCATTCGGCAAGGTTTTTTGTACAAAACCTCTTGTACAAACCTTGTGTACAAAACCCCGTATAAACCTTTTGTACAAAAACATTCTAATCCAGCTGTTCCTTGATGATGTACGGCGGTTTCTTGTTCATCTGCCGAAGCAGGTTCGAGACTTTTTCGTTAATCAGCGCCAGAACGCCGCACACAAGCGAACTCACAAAAAATACGAACGGAAATAGAAAGAGTTCAATCGCCCCGGAACCCTTGACGGCAAGCAGCGAGTAGACAGAAAACAGCGCTGAAAACATGAAAAGCGCAAACGATACCGCCGCGGTAAGCACAAGAAGAGACGTTGCTACCGGCTTTGTGGAGGTAGTGATCAGAATATCTATGGCAAGCTGCAGAAGTATCATGAAATTATAATTGGAACTGCCTGTCTGGCGTTCGCGCTCATTAATCCGTATCTCTACGCAGGGAACCTTCTTGCCGGCGATATAGGTGGTTATATGCCGCAGGTATCCCGGCGATCCGGCCAGTTCGTCAACGAACTCCCTGCGAAAGGCGTTCAACGCGCATCCGTAGTCATGTAGCGGATGTTCCAGATAGCGGTTGCGTACCCAGTTAAAAAATTTCGATGGAAGCTGGCGCAGAAAAAACCTGTTTTCCCTGTTCACCCGCCAGCCGAAGGCGGCCGCACACCCCCCCTTTTCAATTTTCTCTATAAACCTGGGGATGTCCTGGGGATTGTTTTGCAGATCCGCGTCCAGGGTAACCAGAATGTCCCCATTAGCCGCCTGGAACCCGGCCATCATGGCCGAGTGCTGCCCGAAGTTACCATTGAACCGGATTATCTTGACGCGCCGGTTCCTTTCCCTGCTTTCCATGAGAATGTCGAAACTGCCGTCGGAACTGCCGTCATCCACGAAGATAATCTCATAGTCATAATCCTCAAGCGCCGATTCCGTTTCACGTATAAGCCCCGGCAGGTTACCCTCCTCGTTATAAACAGGGGTGATAACGCTGATATGCGGCGACCTGTCAGTTTTGGTACCGCTTTTTTCCAACAAAACCTTCATATCGTTTTTATCGGAACGTACAACGACGCCCTTGATTCCCCGGCCATTTCCCGCTGCGTTCTATTGGTAATAATATACAATGCGCTACCGAATATACATTACCGCCGCGATTGACGCTACGACGTTATAAACTTACAGACCTGATTGATCCCTGAAAAGATGCGCGTACGCGGACGGCTTCCTGATAATACGAAGTTTTTTGCCATCTATCAGCGCTTCGGCAGGCATCGGATGGCTCAAAAAGAATTGCATACCGGCTGAAAACCCGTAAGATCCGCTTTGGTAGATACCCAGAATATCACCCGGCCTGAGTTCGGGAAGTTTTACCGGCAGCTCGCTTTGATCCAGCGACGTGCAAAGCGGCCCGCCCAGAATATATCGCAGTTTTTTGCCGGATTCCTTGCGGTTTAAAATTTTTACCGGGAATTCCCTGCTGATTCGAAACGGGAAAAGCGCATGATGTATACCGCCGTCCGTCATGGCGTACCGTCTTTGGTTCATCTTCTTTACCGCAACGACTTTCATAACGTACACGCCCGCGGGCCCTATAGAGAACCTCCCTGGTTCGATATGAAAGACTGCTTTGCTAAAAGAGCTGATTTTGCCGATTTTTTTGTCCAGCAGCTTCATGCCTTTGCCCAGCTTATTCAGGTCGAAATCGGAATCGTTTTCGCGGTACGCGATGCCGAAACCGCCACCGAGGTTCACGTATGAAGGTTTTATACTACCTGTTCCAGAACATAGCCGGGCAGCGAACTCCACGAACCGCCGTGCGCCTTTAAGCCACATGCCGGCGGACAGTATCTGCGTACCCATGTATACATGGAACCCGCAGATATCGAGGTGTTTGAATTTCCCCCTTCGTTTGAGGAGTTTTTTCGCTTCACCGGGCGAAAACCCGAACTTGTCGTTTCCTCCCGTCATGATGCAGGCGGAGCCAGTTTTGGAAATTTTGGACAGTTGAAGGTCGAGGTTTATCCTTAAGGCCACCTTCTGTAATCCACCCAGGCCGTTTATGGCGCGCAGCTCTTCTTCCGTTTCCGCATGGACTATCGAAGGACGATGTTTTTTTATCAGGCCGTATTCGGCTTCCGTTTTAACGGGGCCCGAAAGAGCAATTTCGCCGCCTTTATACCCGGCTTTCAGGGCGGCCATGATTTCACCGGCGGAGGCGCACTCCGCCATCGCTCCCATCTCACGGTAAATTTCAAGAATGGCGACGTTGGGGTTTGCCTTAACGGCATAGTATATCCGCCAACCGCCAGGCAAAGCGCGCCGCAAAGCAGCGTACCGCGAACGTATTACGGAGGCGTCGTAACAATAAAACGGGGTTTTTATTTTCTTTACCGCCGCGGCCAGATCATGACGCGCAATCTGTTTTATTTTCGGCAAGGACTGCTACAGTATCTGTGAATCCACCAACTGCACAAGGCGGTTGATGTCCGGCTTGCCGATAAAGGCGTCCGCTCCCAGCGAAGACCATTTACGCTTGTTTTCGGCAGTCACCATGGAAGAAAAAATTGCGACCGGTATGTTCTTTAACGTGTCGTGCGCCTTTATTTTCGTGGTCAGATGAAGTCCGTCCATCCCCGGCATTTCAACGTCCGTTACTACCATATTGACGTAACGGTTAAGTGATATATTTTCTTGGACGGCATTTTCGGCAATCCTATTGAGCTTTTCTATTGCATCGATGCCGTTGTTGGCCGTAAACACGCGGTAACCGGCTCTTTCAAGTAAATCCACCATGACCTTTCGCATGAACGTGGAGTCTTCCGCCACGAAAACCGTTTTGCCCTGGCGTTTTTTTGATTTTTTAACCTTAACCGTAGACACCATGGCCTCAGGATTTATTTCACACACGATTCTCTCGAAATCCAGCATCATCAGGATTTTTTCGTCGAACTTTACCAAGCCGGTTACACACTCTTTTTCGGCATGGTTCATGAGGCCCGATGGGGATTCCACCCGCTCCCACGAGACCCTGTGAATCCTCGAAACGGAATGAACCATAAACCCCGTGTAGACCTTGTTGAACACGGTGATTATCACCCGTTCACACTCGAAATCCCCGTGCTCCTTGTTAAGCCATTTCGGCAGGTTTATTATCGGTATTATCCTGCCCCTGAGATTATAAACGCCGGACATTGCCGGATGCGCGCGCGGCACGTCCGCAAAACTGCCGGGACATCTTATGATCTCTTTTACCTTTGCTACGTTTATGCCGTAGTAGCCTGAATTAACGGAGCCGTTAGAGTTTTTCTGGTTGACGTTAAACTCAATTATCTCAAGTTCGTTTGTTCCGCTTTCAAGCAGAACTCCTGATTCCGACATTGCACATCACCCCTTTTTTACAATTTACACCATAAACGCCGGTTTCCCAAATCTGACGATTCCCCGCTGAAGCTATTCCGTAAAAGATCGTAAAAGAGTTGCTTGAGGCTTTCCGGTCAATACTGTATCTTACTGCAATCCTGGAATCGTCGTGGTAAAAGCCGCGACGGGGGCGGGGGCGGGCGCACCGTTTTTCGCAAGTCCGGATATGAAGGAAAATATAACGTTATGAAAGTTACAACCGAGTACCTCTGGTTCAATACCAAGCGCAAAAGGGAGTTCATAGACATCACTGAAGATGTAGAAAAAATTCTTGAAAAAAGCGGGATAAGGGAGGGGATGATTCTCGTCTCGGCGATGCACATCACGGCGGGCGTGTGGGTTAACGACCACGAGGAAGGCCTTTTGGGTGACATCGACGAATGGCTTGAAAAGCTGGCGCCGTTCAACATCAACTACCGGCATCACGGAACCGGCGAGACGAACGGCGACGCGCATTTGAAATCGCTGCTGGTCCATAACCAGGTGATACTGCCGGTAACGGACGGCAGCCTCGACCTCGGGCCGTGGCAGAGAGTTTATTACGCAGAGTTCGACGGCGGGCGCAGGAAGAGGGTTATTATCAAGGTAATGGGGGCGGCGTAAGCGCATGAAAAAAAACCCGCGTAAAATGTAGTTTGAACAATCTGATTCAGGAGGAAATCCAAGATGAGTAATGCGGCAAAGAGTATATTCGCGTGGGGAGTTTATCTGGCGTTGATGGGTTTTGCTCTCCTGTTAATTCCTGATTTCATCTTGTCGTTATTCGCTTTCCCCGCACCCGGCGAGATATGGATCAGGGTGTTGGGAGTAGTTGTTACGGCATTGGGGTATTACCATATCCAAGCGGCGCGTAATGGTTTTATCGAATTTTTCAAATGGTCGGTTCAGGGCCGCGCTTTCACCGTTGCCTGTTTTAGCGCATTCGTTGTTTCAGGTCTAACCAAACCGCAGCTTTTATTATTTGCCGCCGCTGATTTTTTCAGTGCGCTTTGGACAGGGCTGACGTTGCGCGCTTCGAGAAACTCAGGTTGACGATTTCTTGTCATGGTGAACTTGTCGAACCATCTCATGGTGAGCCGTGAGTTTCATGAATCGAACGGTTGAAGCATGACGGTGAAAAAAACTCCGCTTTATCAACGCCACATTGAATTGGGAGCGAAGATGGTTGAATTCGGCGGATGGATGATGCCGATTCAATATTCGTCCGTGTTAAAGGAACACTCGGCGGTACGTAATAGCGCGGGACTCTTCGACGTATCCCACATGGGCGAAATAAAAATATCCGGCCCCGGCGCATTTGACTTTACAAACCGGATAATCACCAACGACGTATCGGAGCTTCAAACGGGGGGAGCGCTTTACAGCGTTATGTGCAGAAAAAACGGCGGCGTGGTAGACGATCTTTTGGTTTACCGCATGGATAAAGAAAAGTTCCTTCTGGTGCTAAACGCGGCCAACCGGGAAAAGGGTTATAACTGGATTTCCTCCAACGTTCCCGAAAAAGGTGTAGAGTTAAACGATGTTTCCGATGATTTCGCCTTGCTGGCGATTCAGGGGCCGAAGGCGGTGGGGATTTTTGAGAAAGTGGCCAAAATACCGGAAAATCTTCCTTATTACGCGTTTTACGAAACCACTTTTGAAGGCATCGAAATTATTGTATCCCGCACGGGGTATACTGGCGAGGACGGCCTTGAAATTTTTTTACCGTCCGATAAAGCCGTGAATCTTTGGGACGCGCTTATGGATGCCGGCAAGGACGAAGGACTTTTGCCTGCTGGTTTGGCCGCGCGCGATCTTTTACGAATAGAATCGGGATACTCACTTTACGGCCACGAGCTTGACGAGGAAATCGATCCCATCACCGCCGGGCTTTCGTGGGCGGTCAAAATGAACGCTTCGGATTTTATAGGGAGGCCCGCGCTTGCGGCGCTAAAACCCGCGAAAAAAAGAATCGGAATCGTTATGGAAGGCAGAAGCATCCCGCGCTGCGGTTATCCTGTAATCGCAAACGGCGAAAGAATCGGCGAAGTTACCAGCGGCACTTTTTCTCCGGTTTTGCAAAAACCCATCGGAATCGGATATATTGCCATGAACAGGAACAGCGGGCGTGAAAAGTTTAAAGTCGGCGATAAAATATCCGTGGAAATACGCGGTAAAAAAGTTGCGGCGGTTATCAGCCGTATGCCGTTTATCAAGCTGGGTACCGTTAAAAAGCACCTGGGTGCCGTTAAAAAGCACTGATGAAGGGAAAAATTATGGAATGTCCCGAAGGGCTGCGCTATACAAAGGAACACGAATGGACGCGCGAAGAAGAAAATATCGTTACCATAGGGATCACGGACTACGCCCAGGGAGAGCTGGGAGACGTGGTATACGTTGAGCTGCCGGATGAAGGAATGGCGGTAAACGCCGGCGAGCCGTTCGGCGTGGTGGAGTCCGTAAAATCCGTTTCGGATCTTTATTCACCCATAAGCGGGACGGTGGTGGAAGCCAATGCAAGGCTCAATGACGAACCGGAAGTAGTGAACGGTTCCCCGTACAATGATGGGTGGTTGATGAAGGTGGAGTGCGCCGACAAAAGCGAGCTTGATAAGCTCATGACGGCGGATGAATACATGGAATTTGTAAAATCCCTGGGCTGATCCGGGGATAATAAAGAGGAGGGTGTAACATGGCGCTGCCGTCTTTCGACGTGGTTTCGCAAATAGATATGGCCGAGGTGAAAAACGCCGTTAACCAGGCTATGCGCGAGATGAAACAACGCTACGATTTCCGGGGAAGCGTAAGCAATATCGAACTTGATGAAAAAAAACCCAGCATTACGCTTACTTCTGATGACGAAGTAAAAATGAAAAGCGTGGTGGACGTTTTGCAAACCCGGTTGATCAAAAGAAGCGTTTCGCTGAAATCCCTCGATTACGGAAAACTGGAGCCGGCTTCCGGCGGTAGCGTGCGGCAGGTGATAATGCTCGTTCAGGGGATTTCCACCGAAAAGGCCAGGGAAATAGTAAAGATCATAAAAGATACCAAAATCAAGGTTCAGGCGCAGATACAGGACGAGCAGGTGCGGGTAAGCGGCAAGAAAAAGGACGATCTCCAAACAGTCATGACAATGCTTAAGGAAAAAGATATCGGCATAGACATGCAGTTTGTGAACTACCGCTGATGGTGGGGATTTCCGTTATCTGTAATTTTATAATGTCATCTCTGATACAATTTCCCGGATAATGGATCAAAACAAGGAAAGACTTCGCGTCGGCGTGATAGGCGTAGGCAGGATGGGGCAATTCCACGTCAACGCTTACGCAGAGCTGCCGGACGTGGAACTTGTAGGTATTGCGGACACAAACCCGGAGCACGGACGCGTAATGCAGGAAAAATTCCGCGTGGAGTACTTCCGTGACTATCGTGAACTGATAAAGCGCGTGGACGTTGCCAGCGTGGTAGTCCCTACAAAGCTCCATCACCAGGTTGCGCGCGATGCGCTGATGGAGGGGGTGCACCTGCTTGTTGAAAAACCGATTTCCGATAACTACGAAAAGGCGAACGAGCTTTTCGACATCGCCGAAAAACGCGGATTGGAGCTGCATATCGGCCATGTTGAAAGGTTCAACGGCGCCGTACAGGAACTCCACAAACTGGTCGAAGAACCCATACTGATCCAGTGCGCCCGCATGGGCCCCTTCGATCCCCGAACGGCGGAAGACGGCGTTGTGCTGGATTTGATGATCCACGATATAGACATTGTGTGTAATCTCGTGCATTCCGACGTAGAAAATATCAACGTGATCGGCCGTTCCGTTTTTTCGGATAAAGAGGACGTGGTCAGCGTACAAATCACCTTCGTTTCCGGCTGCATGGCCACCCTGACCGCCAGCCGCGCAACCCAGAACAAGATGCGTACAATGTCCATCACCTGCATGAACAAATATGTATACCTCGATTTCGCCGCGCAGGAAATTCAGGTTCATACTCTGGCCAAATCCGAGCACAAGCTCAAGCGGCAGGAACTTCGCTACAGCGAAATGGAAAGGCGTGAAAGGATATTCGTCCACCGCGAAAACCCCCTCAAACTGGAGCTGCGACATCTCATCGACTGTATAAACAACGTAGAAAAACGAAGGGTATCCATAAAAGACGAGCTTAAATCCCTCGGCGTGGCGCTTGAAATCCTGGAAAGCTACAAGAATACGGTAACCGCTTAATGGTATCCAACGGAACGCTCGGACTGATCGCAGGAAGAGGAGAGTTGTCGAGGATCGTTTGTGAAACAGCAAAAAAACGCGGCGTACCGGTTTCCGCCGTGGCGTTTGATGCCGGCACGGCAAAACAGATCCAAAATCTTGCCGACGTAAAATTCCTCGGCCTGGGACAAGCCGATACGGTAATCAACCGCTTCAAGGACGCGGGAGTAAGGGACGTATGCCTTATAGGTAAAATAGAAAAGAAGCTGGTATTCAATAAAATCAACTTCGACCTGCGCGGGCTTAAAGTGATGAAAAAACTCATGAGCAAAAGCGATACCGACATCATGCTGGCAATAATCGAAGAACTCGAAAACGAAGGGTTCGAGGTTGCAAAGCAGTCGGACTGGCTGCCGGAGCTTTTAGTGGAAAAAGGAACGCTCGGCAATAAAAAACCGGCAAAGAATGTTTTAGGCGATTTCGAGTTTGGGCTTGGAATATGCCGCGAACTTGCGAGTAAAGACATCGGACAGATAGTTGTTATCAAGGATGGGGTCGTTCTTGCCGTGGAAGCGGTGGAAGGCACGAACGCCGCCATCGAGCGCGGCTGCAGGCTGGGCGGCAAAGGGGCCGTTATGGTGAAAACAAGCCGCCCCAACCAGGATTTTCGTTTCGATATACCATCCGTGGGGCCGGATACGGTTAGGCTTCTGGCAGATCACAAGGCGGCGGGGCTTGCAATAGAAGCAACCCGCACACTGGTGATAAACCTGCCTGAAACGATCTCAATATGCAACAGGGCGGGTATCGTGTTCGCCGCCATGTGAAAATTACAATACTTCTTGACT
>BTTC01000049.1:0-9653 GCA_036244935.1 bacterium
ACTGGGATTTTTCGGCGACGTTAATGACACTCTGGGGTTCTACCTTCAATTCCAGGGACTGGAAAACACCCCCGACCGGCGCGTTACGCCGACCGGGGTATCGGGCGAAGGGGGATCGGCCGCGTTCAACATCATCGATGCCTACCTGACGTTTTATCTGGACGATCCCTTCCAGCTTATCGTCGGCAAGTTCAAAAACGCATTCAGCCGGTCAAACCTCGAAGGGTGCGCCATTCCGATAACGCTCGACAGGTCGCCTTACGTTTACGAGCCGTACCGCGTCAGCCGCGACTTCGGGTTTGCGCTTTGGGGCAACCTGTGGGATGCCAAGTTGGGATACAAGCTGGCCATTATGGAAGGAAGGGACGGCAGCAGAGGAAACAATCTAGAGCCTGGAGGAAACGCCATTTCCCAGTTAAGGTACGAGGGCAGGGTTCATCTTTCCCTGATGGGGCCGGAATTCATGTACGGCTACGGCGGTACGTATATGGGTTCAAGGCGGGTGTTGACTTTCGGAGCGGGGTACTCGTATGAACCATCGGTCGTCTATGCCGATATGGGCGATCTTGCCGCCGGCATAGCTCCTTCAGGCGAGAAGGATTACACCGCCATGACCATCGATGCGTTTTTTGAATACCCGTATTCCTTCGCAACTGTGACGCTTTCAGCGGCCGCATTCAATTTCTCATGGGACGATGCGTACAAGGGCGCGAGGCCGGACACGTCGTCATATGGCTATCGCGGAGAACGAAGCGGTTACTATGCAAAGGGAGCCTACATGCCCGTGTGGAAATTGGGTTCAGGCAAAATACAGGCTTTCGTGCGGTACGAAAAATGGGAATTCGCGTGGCTGGGTCCGATGTGGGATCAGGCTCTGACGGTAACCGAGTTCGGTTTCAACTACTATCTTTACAACGACGTGCTTAAAATCACGCTGGATTATTCAAGTACCGTATTCGACGTGGAAGAGGTTGGCCCCAACCCTACTTACGCCAATTACAACACGGCGACGTTAGGCATTCAGATGCACTACTAAAGCATATTGCTTTACCTATAGATACGATGTACATATGTAATACGTTGATGTTTAGACCTGTTGGAATATCTATCGTATCTGCCAAAATTTAAAACGCTATAGGGTGACAGACCCCGCTTGTCATGGTGAGTCGTCATCCTGAGCCTGTCGAAGGACGAACTACGAACTACGGGCTGCATGGCAACCGCAGACAGACGACTTTGTTACTTGTAAAGTAGCTCCACCTGTTTCAGTTCCTTGATTTTGTCGCGCAATTCGGCGGCGCGTTCAAAGTTCAGTTCCCTTGCTTCGCGGCTCATCTCTTTTTCAAGTTTCCTTACTAATTCCATTATCTCGCCGGGGGCGCCGTATTCCACCTTCTTTTCGGCCACCATCGGCGTTGTTTCCATGGTCATGGCGGCGTAGACGTTCTTTTTTATCGACCGGGGCTTTATACGGTGCCGTTTGTTATAATCCCTTTGCCTTTCACGGCGGCGGCTCATTTCGTCGATTGCGCGCTGCATGGAGCCGGTAATCTTATCGGCGTACATGATTACCGATCCGTTTAAGTTGCGCGCCGCCCGTCCCGACGTCTGGATAAGCGACCTCTCGGAGCGAAGGAAACCTTCCTTGTCCGCGTCCAGTATCGCCACCAAAGAGACTTCGGGAAGGTCAAGACCCTCACGCAGGAGGTTGATGCCTATGAGCGCATCGAACCCGCCCAGACGAAGCTCTCGTAAAATTTCCGTTCTTTCCAGAGTGTCTATATCGGAGTGCATGTACTTTGCGCGCACGGCTGCGTCCCGCATGTATTCGGTCAGATCTTCGGCGAAACGTTTTGTAAGCGTTGTAATGAGCGTCCTTTCGTCGCGTGCGGCGCGCTCCTTCACCTCGTGGATTATATCGTCCACCTGTCCCTCTATGGGACGAATAACAACTTCGGGGTCAAGCAGCCCGGTCGGGCGCACAAGCAGCTCGATCACGTTTTTACCTGCCGTTTCCAACTCGTACTCGGATGGCGTCGCCGATACGTATATCCTCGGCTTCGGATCGCTTTCGAACTCCTTGAAGTTGAGCGGCCTGTTGTCTAGCGCGGAAGGCAGGCGGAAACCGTATTCGACAAGCGTCGATTTGCGGGCGCGGTCGCCATTGTACATCCCGCGAATCTGCGGAACGGATACGTGGCATTCGTCCAGTATCAAAAGCGAATTTTCCGGAAAATAGTCCAGCAAAGTCGGCGGCGGTTCGCCCGCTTTCCTGCCGGTGAGATAGCGGGAGTAGTTCTCTATGCCGTTGCAGTATCCAAGCTCCTTCATCATCTCAATGTCGAACATGGTTCGCTGTTCCAGACGCTGCGCCTCCACCAGCCTGTTATTGCGGCTGTGTTCCTCCGCGACATGTATCAGTTCCTGGCGGATCCGCTTTACAGCGTTTTTTATTGTCTGCTCCGGTACCACGTAATGGCTGCCGGGATAGATGGGAGCTTTCTCCAGCTTGTGTATAACCTTACCGGTTAGCGAGTCCGTTCGAGATATGGAGTCTATCTCGTCGCCGAAGAACTCCACCCGTAACGCCTCCTCCGATTCGTAGATGGGGAAGATTTCCACCACGTCGCCGTTGACCCTGAATGTGCCGCGTCGGAAGTCGATGTTGTTGCGCGAGTAGCGCATTCTCACCAGCTTTTCCGTAAAATCGTCCCTGCTCAGCTTTTGACCCACTTCCACGCGGACCAGCATCCCGTAGTAATCATCCGGCGAACCTATGCCGTATATGCACGATACCGACGCGACTATGAGAACGTCCCGCCGCTCAAGCAGAGAGCGCGTCGCCGAGTGGCGCATCTTGTCTATCTCATCGTTTATGGACGAATCCTTTTCGATGAAGGTATCGGTTTTGGGCAGGTAGGCTTCCGGCTGGTAGTAGTCGTAATACGATACGAAGTACTCCACCGCGTTTTCCGGAAAGAAGAGCTTGAACTCGTTGAAAAGCTGGGCGGCCAGCGTTTTGTTCGGCGCAAATACCAGCGTGGGACGCTGCACCCTTTCTATGGTTTTTGCCAGCGTGTAAGTTTTTCCCGAACCTGTGACGCCTAAAAGAACCTGATGGCTTACGCCTGTTTCGATGTTAGTGGAAAGAGCTTCTATTGCTTCCGGCTGGTCGCCATTGGGCTCGAAATCCGAGTGTACCTTAAACTCCATTTTTCAATTCTAACCTTTTTATAACATTTGAGACCTCTGAAAAACTATGTTCACGACTTTGCTTGCAACGATGCCGTTCAAAAATTCAAGTGGTGGTTTCCCCATAGTACGGTGTATTATTTCTTAAATATTCTGATTAATTCAATTGACATATAAGCCGATAAGTGGCATAAATATGATTACTGAAATTGGGAAGGGGCATTCGATATATTTTCGACCTTACGAATTTATCTGAAAACACCGAAACTATTTCTATTGTTGATGATCGAGGGGTATATCAATGCCGGTAAAAGTTGATGAATTGTGATGAACTAATCAATGAGTGATTTGAAGGCGCTAGCCAAGAGATTTTTGGGATATCTTTATGACCTGTTGGATAGGGAGGAAAAAAACATGATTGGAGAGGACTCTTTCGTATACAAAACCCTTCGCCCATGGCCAAATAAACGTTTGAAAAAAGCGGCGATCGTTGGCCACACAACGGAGACCTCAACCCGGCTGTGGTTAAGGACGGGCAGTAAGGGTAAATTCCATCTGTTTTTGTTCGAAAATCTGGAAAAAAAAGAAGACCCGCGTTTCAGGGGTTTCAGATCAGTTCCATATTTACTGGAAAACATACCGCGTGACGCAATCCGCCGCGAGTTTGAAATAAAAGGATATGAAAACGATACCATCCATGTTGAAGATATTGATGTGCTGAAGCCTGGAACAGTCTATGGCTACGCCCTTTACAGCGCCGAAGAAAAACGCATTATCCTCGGGCATGACCGTATATATTCCTTTCGCACCATGCCGTTAGAAAATGCGCCTTATTCGTTTGCGCTTTATTCCTGCCATATGCCATACGAACAGACAATATTCGGGAACACCAACCTTAAGAATATTGAGATGTGGGAAAATTTTAAAAGCGCCCTCAACCGTCATCGCCAAAAGGACCTGCGCTTCGTTATTGGCGGAGGAGACCAGGCTTACACCGACGGTGTTGAATCCCTCAGCATATGGAATTACCTTAACAAGGTAATGCGAAAAGAAAACGGTAAACTCCTGCCGGCACAGGAGGACATTATAAGCTGGTACCGCGATATATACCGCGGTTACTGGGGTTTCGAATCGCTTCAAAACGTATTCTCCGATTTCCCTGTTTACATGATGTGGGACGACCATGAACTTGGCGATGGATGCGGCTCATATTATCTTAATAAAGGCGAGTTGAAAGCCCTCCTGCCAAAGTTGGGCGGGGATGATGATATGTCTGACAATGACAGCGGTCGCGAAAAAGTTACATACGAGGAAGGGATGGAACTATACAACAGGATGATAATAGCTGCCAAACAGGTTTACCGCGAATACCAACATTCCCATAATCCCAAAACGGACGAAGGGCAGTACGACTACAGCTTTTATCTCGGCGACCATTCCGCGTTTTATTTTCTGGACGGGCGCGGCTACAGAGATATAGAGCGTAGTTCCTATCGCATCCTGGGCAAAGAACAATTCGACCGTTTTAAAGGGTGGCTCGAAAAAGAAGAAACGAAATCGAAACAGTTCCTTTTCGTTCTTGCGGCGGTTCCCGTGTTCCACGTCCGGTCCGTAATTGCTAACAGTACGGTAACAGATGTCTTCAGCACGGAACTTTCAGATGACCTGCGCGATTCATGGGAACACGATATCCATGACGAAGAAAGGTCGGAGTTTACTAAACTGCTGTTTCAGGCGGCCAGCAGGGGACAGAAGGTAAGTATCCTTAGCGGAGATGTTCACATATCGGCGGCGTTCAAATTGCGAAACGATGCCGGTCATGTGATTTACCAACTCACTTCAAGCGCCATAACCTACAACATACCGCTTCTTTCCGGATGGCTGTTCGGGCATTTAGGAACACTGCCTGAAGAAGGGAGCACAAAAGAAGGCTACAGGTTTAAAAGGATGGCGCTTTACATGGACAGCAACTTCTCGATTATAAAAGTTGATCCGAATAGCGGAAAAGCGGTGTTCCAGCTTTATGGGAAGCAGACCATCCAGCCGCCGAAAAAAACGCTATTAAGAAAATCTCTGCCGTTCTTCGACCAGGTCGATAAACCGATTACGCATTCAATAACAGGAGTTGAGCTTGATTTCAGTTCCTTCTAAACGAAGCAGGGGATCTGTGATGTGAACGGTAATCGTCACAAACAACGTCGTGAACATCGCTTTTCAGAGGTCTGCGCTTATTATATAAAATTATTCCGGGAACCGCTCCGGCGGTGAGATATTGCGCCAGCCTTCGCCGTCGAGCGCCTTCATGAAAGCCGCCAGGTTTTTTACTTCCGCCGCCGAGAGGTTAAGCGGTTCCATGAGCGGATCGAGACTCGGATTCTTGATGCCGCCCTTGTTATAAAATTCCACTACCTGTTCGAGCGTCGCATCGCTGCCGTCGTGCATGTAGGGCGCCGTGTTCGATACGTCCCTCAAGGTCGGCGTCTTGAATGCGCCCATGTCATCGGAATCTTTTGTGACCATGTACCTGCCGAGGTCCGCCGATCCGCTATCCCACCCGACGCCGAGGTTGTGGTAATCCTCGTCGGTGAAGTTGAACCCGGAATGGCAGGTGGCGCATCGCGCCTTGCCCTCAAAAAGTTTCAGCCCGCGAACTTGCGATGCCGTCATTGCATTTTTATCTCCCGCGATATACCTGTCGTAGGGCGAGTTGCCGGAAAGAACCGTCCGCTCGAAGGCGGCGACGGCCTTTGCGAAATCGTCTATGTTCACCTCTTTTTTAAAAACTTTTTCAAACCATTTACGGTAGCCTTTTATGCTTTTCAATTTTTCAACGACGGCGTAGTTAGATGGCATGCCCATCTCTATCGGGTTGGTGAGCGGCCCCTTGGCCTGCTCTTCCAGCGAACCGGCGCGGCCGTCCCAGAACTGCACAGCGCTGAACGCCCGGTTGATGACCGTCGGCGCGCTCCTGCCGCCCTGCTGCCTGTTGATTCCCTGGGATACCGGCTGGCCGTCCGTGAAACCGATTTCAGGGGCGTGGCACGTAGCGCAGGATATGCGGTTGTTGGCGGACAGGCGCACGTCGAAGTACAGCGCGCGTCCCAGTTCGATTTTATCTTTCGTCATCGGGTTGTCTTTCGGGATTTTGTATTCACTCGCCTCAAGACCCAGAGGCAACTCCGACGCTTTATACGGTTCCTTCATGCCGGCCCATGTAACAGAGGCGGCCAGCGCCAGATAGAGCGTCGCCGCCGGAATCGTAAACTTGAGTGCGCCGCTTTCCACTATCTTTCGGTAATCTTCCATTTCCATCCTCCTCGTTTTGACGGTTTATAACGCCGAACTTTTCTACTGGTGGTATTTATAATACTGAAACAACATGGAATTGCCAATACCCTTCACTTCAGCGCTGTTATTTCCCCCGTAACCGCAACGGCCTCTTGAAGGAAGGTGTGGGAAAGTTCCTTGCGTAATATGCGCGCCGCTTGTAGAGTGCCGTAATGAAGTTCGAACTCTTCATGTCCCTTCGTTACCTGAAGGCCAAACGCAAACAGACATTCATTTCACTGATAACGTGGATATCCATAGGCGGCGTGGCGGTGGGCGTCATGGCGCTTATCGTGGTGATATCGGTAATGACCGGTATGCAAAACGAACTGCGCGATAAAATTCTCGGCACCTACTCGCATATAGTAGTGGCAAGCTCCATAAGCACGAGCATGGAGGAATCGGACGAAATCCTGGAAGAGGTAAAATCCCATCCACGGGTAACGGCCGCCTCAGCGTACATTCACGGCGAGGTGATGATTTCGTCCTCGCTGCGCTCATCCGGCGCTGTTTTGCGGGGGGTAGATCCCATGCTTGAATCGGGCGTTACGAAAATAAACGAGTACATGCGCGAATCGGGCGTGGACGTGCTGTCTGGGCAGTACGAGGACGGTGAATATCTGCGGGACGGAATCGTTCTGGGTGACGAGCTTGCGGCGCATCTTGGAGTTAACGTGGGGGAGACGGTGGAGGTCATCTCACCCAAGGGGCGGTCGACCCCGATGGGAATCGTTCCCAGAATCGACAGGTATTACATCGCGGGGCTGTTCCACTCCGGCATGTACGAGTACGATTCCGGCATGGTTATCATTTCGCTTAAATCGGCGCAGCATTTTTTCGGAATGAACGGCCGTATAAGCGGCATCGAAGCGAGGGTGGAAGATCTGTACGAAGCCGGCGGCATAGCCCGCGAACTGCAGAAAAAGCTCGGCTTTCCTTACTACGTGCGTGACTGGATGGAAATGAACGAAACCCTGTTCGCGGCGCTCAAACTGGAAAAGACGGCCATCTTCATTATCCTGGTACTGATAGTTTTCGTTGCGGCCTTCAATATAGTCAGCACCATGATAATGGTCACCATGGAAAAGGGACGCGACATAGCCATCCTTAAAACCATGGGGGCCACGCGCAAAGTCATCCTGCGTATATTTTTTCTTGAAGGAACAATCATCGGCATCGGGGGAACCGTACTGGGAAACGTACTGGGATTACTTTTCTGCACAGCGCTTGACAGGTATCAATTCATAAAACTTCCGGCGGACATCTATCCCGCAGCCACGCTCGCGGTAGAGATGAACCCGTTCGATTTTGCGCTTATCTCCGGCTGCGCGCTTTTTATAACGATGCTGTCCGCCGTTTATCCCGCATGGAACGCGTCGCGCCTCGACCCGGCAGAAGCGCTGCGTTACGAGTAATACATTTCCTCGAATTACGAGAAGGGGCCGTTTGCAGCGGCTCACGTATTGGGGTGGTGGTCTACATTGTCACCCCGAGCTTGTCGAAGGGCGCTTCCTCCACTTGTCGTGGTTCGATGACACCCACCATGACCAAACTCAGTATATAAAAAAGCGCCGACAACCGCCTCCCCTTATCGCATTGCGGTAAAGGGAGGATTGTCTTGAATCCAGATTTTTGTTCGGGGACGGCGGCTATAGCGTTTTAAGTTTTAGCAGATACGATAGATACTCCAACAGGCCTGAATATCAGGTAGTGTGTCAGTTTGAATATACGCACATGAAGAAAGCGGTTTTTGCAATAATCCTCCCCTTGCGCGAGCAGAAGGGGAGGTGGCTGCCGCAGGCAGTCGGAGGGGTTTTCCTATATTCCAAAAGGTTTATGGATACCACCCCTGCGCCCCTCCTCGTGAACCGAGGAGGGGAGGTTTGCCGTGAATCAGATTTTTTTGGAATTTTCAAACTGATGCACTACCGAATATCAAGACATTACGTATGTGTATCGTATTCATGGTAAAGCAATATGCTTTAGATATCGAAATAAAGCTCGAATTCCTTGGGGCTGGGCGCCATTTTGATCGGGTTGATTTCGTTTTCACGCTTGTATTCGATCCATGTTTCGATCACGTCTTCGGTGAACACGTCGCCTTTCAGTAAAAACTCGTGGTCTTCCTCCAGGCACTGTATGGCTTCTTCCAGCGAGCCGGGCGTTGAGGGTATTTCGCTTAGTTCTTCCGGTGACAGGCCGTAGATGTCTTTATCAAGCGGGTCGCCCGGATCTATCTTGTTCTGGATTCCGTCAATGCCCGCCATCGCCATTGCGGAAAAGGCCAGATAGGGGTTGCACGATGGATCGGGGAACCGCGCCTCTATGCGCTTTTGCTTGGGGTTCGGCGAATACATCGGTATACGCACGCCTGCCGAGCGGTTCCGGCTTGAGTATGCGAGGTTGACCGGAGCCTCGAAACCGGGCACCAGACGCTTGTAGGAACTGGTGGTAGGCGCCACGAACGCGCACAGCGCGCGGGCATGTTTCAGTATGCCGCCTATGTAGTTAAGCGCCATATCGCTCATGCCGCCGTAACCGCTTCCCGCGAACAGCGGTTTTCCTCCCTTCCAGATGCTTTGATGGGTGTGCATACCGGAGCCGTTGTCATTTATGATCGGTTTTGGCATGAAGGTTGCCGTTTTATTGTTACGCCGCGCCACGTTCTTGACGATGTATTTGAACCTCGCAAGTTTATCCGCCATTTCGACAAGCGGAGCGAAACGCATATCTATTTCACTCTGGCCGGCGGTGCCGACCTCGTGATGCTGCATCTCTATTTCGATGCCGCATTTCTCCATCTCTTCCACCATTTCGTCGCGCATGTTGACCAGCGAATCGTGGGGCGGAACCGGAAAGTACCCTTCTTTGTATCTCGGCTTGTAGCCCAGGTTCGGGTTTTCATCGCGTCCGGTGTTCCACTGCGCTTCCGAGGAGTCGATGTAAAAAAACGAATGGCCGGGAGCAACATCGTAGCGAATGCTGTCGAAAATGAAAAATTCAGCTTCCGGTCCAACGTATATCGTATCGCCTATGCCGGACGATTTCAGATACGCCTCCGCTTTCTGGGCGATGTGGCGTGGATCGCGCGTGTATCCTTCGCGCGTAATCGGGTCGACGATATTGCAGATGAG
>BTTC01000050.1:0-9537 GCA_036244935.1 bacterium
GTAGGCAGAATACACAACGATCTGGATGAAACGGTAAACGTCGAACTACGTGGCGGCGATCTTGTGGTAAGCGGGGCGGGCGAAGGTCATCCGGTGCTGATGACGGGGCCCGCAACATTTGTTTTTGAGGGGACAATACAAATATGACAACGACAGCCAATGCTGAAACCCGGATCAATGAGCCCGACACCGAACAGGTTTCCGCATTCCTGAAACAACACCCCGACTTTTTCGATAATCGTCCCGGCCTGCTCGCTGAAATTCAACTGAGCCATTCGAGGGGCTCAGCCATCTCATTAATTGAACGCCAGATCCAGGTACTGCGTGACCAGAACCATGGCCTCAAAAACAAATTGATGGAACTGGTTGATGTCGCCCGCGATAACGTGCGCCACGCCAAATCAGACAATACCAACATGGCTTATACCAAAGACTGGAAGCATTTTTCCGGATGGTGTCGCCGTCGCGGTAGCAGATCGCTTCCACGTCGTCGATGCTTTGTGAATTTTCAAAGCGGCGGGCAAGATCGACTACCACCTTTTCGCCTTCGCCGATTACCCCCACGTCCGCCTTGGGGCATGATCGAAGGGCGTCTTGTTTCGCGTATGATGCGTGAGGTCCGCCTATGACGATTTTTATATTCGGATCGGCTTCCTTGACGGCGTTTATAACTTCGTTGGCCTCGCGCACGAACGAAGAAAAAACCTTGATCCCCGCCATGAGATAACCGCCGCTGCGTACCCGGTTTGCCAGTTCTTCCCTGCTTATCAGGTCGCGCTTGATATCGATGAAATCAACGCGGAAAAGATTTTCCCTAAGGGCCGACGCTAGAAAACCCAGACCGACATCGGACGTTAACTGCCGCGTCTCAAAGATCGGCGGTGATATGAGTAGTATGCTTGCGTCAGGCATAAGTGAAGTTTAGCAACCTGCTTTTATAAACGTCAAAGTTAATCCTGTGATCCCGTATGGATATTTTTGTTATCGGCGATAGTACGCGCATTGCGTAGATAGTCGTAATCAAACTCTTGCGCGAACTGTATAAGGGTTTTAGAGTAGTAGACTTATGATTTTATCCGAGCTTGCAAAAGCCGTAGGCGGCGTTTTGCGTGGAGACGGTAATCTGGAAATTGACCGCTGCGCCAGTGTGCGTAACGCTGGAACCGGCGCAATTACATACGTCGATAGTAAAAGCCGCGTCCCCGATCTGGACGCCTGCTCCGCCTCGGCCGTAATAACCGGTGACGGGATAAAAACGAACCTGTCGGCCATAGAAGCGGACATTCCCGCTCTTGCCTTTGCCATGGCGCTGGAGATACTTCATCCGGCAGGTGGAAAAGCGGACGGCATTCATCAAACCGCGGTAATCGATCCCTCCTCGAAGCTGGGCGGGGAATGCTCCATAGGGCCGTATGTAACTATCGGCGGGGGATGTGAAATCGGCGACAGGGTTACGATACGCGCATCGGCGGTAATCGGCGAAGGCTGCCGGATAGGCGGTGGCTCCGTCATTTTTCCCCGCGTTGTGATTTACGACGGTTCAATAATAGGCCGAAACGTTATCCTCCACGCCGGGGCGGTTATCGGAGCGGACGGTTTCAGGTTTGTTGAGCACGGAAATGAAAGGAAGAAAATGCCGCACATAGGCATCGTCCGCATAGGCGACGACGTGGAGATCGGCGCGAACTCTTGCGTGGACCGCGCCGTACTGGATGAAACCGTTATAGGCGACGGTGTAAAGATAGACAACCTTGTACAAGTAGGCCACAACACGGTCATAGGCGAAAACAGCGTCATAGCCGGTTCGTGCGGTATATCCGGTTCGTGCAGGATAGGCAGGAACGTGGTTATGGGGGGACAGGTGGGAATCGCCGACCACATAGAGATTGCCGACGGCGTCGTACTGGCCGCCAAAACGGGCGTAACGGCTTCCATAAAAAAGCCGGGCGTATACGGCGGTTCTTTCGCCCAGCCGATTGCCGAATGGAGAAAATCCCACGTAGCTTACAGGAAGGGTTCCGAAACGCTTCGCAGGCTTAGCCGCCTGGAACAGAAAGGAGAAAAGGTTGAAAAATAAATTTAATAAGAACTATAACTGTTTATTCCTTCACCATAGGTTGCAACACTCGTTGATTGTGTTTAGTATTATAGATGTATAAATCGTTAATGAATTAGAGGAAACAATGACTGATTTTCTGTTTGCACAGCCCTCCCTCCTGGAGGGAGTCGCTCGTATTTTTGATATAGGGTGCCTGTACGATGCCTATAACAAAAGCCCTGCTCCTGACGAGGCAGATCAAACGGCAATTTACAATGACTGGAAAGCAGTCGGCGATGACATCAGAGGAGCGATTAGAAATTATGCTACAGAAAATCAATTAGTTGGTGAATAAAAAGAAAAAAAACAAGTATCCCGTTCACCAAGAAGCAAACATCACAACAACCCACGTAAAAAAGTCGTTTTCCGGTCCATTGCCCCCGCCGGAGGCATTTGCCAGATACAACGATATACTGCCCGGTGCAGCGGATAGAATTTTATCTATGTCTGAATCGCAATCCAAACATAGGCACTACCTGGAAAAAATGGTTGTTTGGCATAACGAGATAAAATCATATTTGGGTATGCTTTGCGGTACGATAATTACTCTTACCGCGATAGTGGGAGGGATATACTTAATAATCAATGGATACAGTTCTCAAGGACTTGCTTCTATTATTACTTCACTTGCGGGATTGGTGGGAATATTTATTTACGGAAAAAAACGCCAAGCAAAAGAACTTAAAGATAAACAGCAGTTATAGTCTTAATTCTGGAAAATTTAATAATGGACATTAACGACATAACGAAAACGCTGCCCCATCGGTACCCGTTTTTAATGCTGGATAAAATTCTGGAGATGAAAAAATCGGAGTCCATCGTAGCGCTTAAAAACGTGACTATCAACGAACCGTTCTTTCAGGGTCATTACCCCGGCAACCCCATCATGCCCGGGGTGATGATAATCGAGGCTCTGGCGCAGGCAGGCGCTTATCTTGCAATAAAAAGCGATGAAGATACCCCCGGCAAAAAGATACCCATATTCGGAGGAATAGATAACGCCCGTTTCAGACGACCGGTTGTGCCGGGAGACGCGCTTGAACTGGAAGTAACCGTATCGCGGCGGCGCGGTAGGATATGGTGGCTTGACAGCCGGGCCAGCGTGGACGGCGAAACCGCCTGCAAGCTGGTGATAAAGGCTGTCCTGCACGCGGTTGAGGAATGAGCGTTCACGCCGCCGCTGTCGTCCATGAGGGCGCAAAGATCGATCCCGAAGCGGAAATCGGCCCGTTTGCGCTTATCCATGAAAACGTGGTTATAGGCCGTGGCTGCGTCATAGGGCCATACGCCGAAATAAACCACGCCCGCATCGGAAGCGGTACGCGGATTGGCTCGCGCAGTATCGTCGGCGGCGATCCCCAGATGCAGAACTGGACGGAGGTATCTTCCCTGGTACGCATAGGGAACAACAATGACATCCGTGAACTGGTGACAATCCACAGAAGCAAGGACGGGGGTGGCGAAACAGCGATAGGCGACCGCAACATGATAATGTCCAACACGCACATAGGCCACGATTGTCTTATAGGCGACGATACCGCAATAACTACCTACGCCGGTCTTTCAGGCCATGTGACGGTTCAGGACTTCGCTATTATCGGCGGCCATGCGGGAATCCATCAGTTCGTGCGCGTGGGGGAATCGGCTATGGTGGGCGGAATGACGCGGCTGGTGCAGGACGTGGCGCCGTTCATGATGGTGGAAGGGCACCCGTCTACCTTACGCGGTACAAACGCCGTTGGCCTGAAACGAAGAGGCTTTTCGCCTAAGGTGCGGTCAAAAATAAAGGAAGCGTACAAGGTTTTGTTCCGCTTGGGTCTTAGTCTTGAAAACGCCGAGAAACGGCTGGGCGAAATCGAGGACGGCGGCGGTGAAATAAAAAAGATCATGAATTTCATTGCATCAACCAAGCGGGGACTGACGGGCATTTTGAACGCTAAAAAATAACCCGGATACTTGAGCCGCGTCTTACCGCGTACCAATAGGATGAAAATTATTGCTTAAGTCGACAGGAAAGCTGGACAAAAAAGTTGACCAACGCGCTTTTTTGCTGTTAGATCGACCCAAGACTATCCGGTGTTACTCCCAAGGCGGCGTGCCGGTACAAAGTAGAACGGCAAAAGGAAGGTTGCTCTTTCTTTGCAAAGCGTTTAGGCGTAATGCAAAAAAGGCAGAACTTCAGGATTTCCATATTGTAATTACAGACGCCCCCGTAGCTCAGCTGGATAGAGCAACAGTTTCCTAAACTGGAGGTCGTAGGTTCGAATCCTGCCGGGGGCACCATTTCCCCAAGCCTTTATTTATGCGCGTTAGTCGGTAAAAGCGTTTACAGATTTGACTTATCTATAGCATTTTAAGTTTTAGCAGATACGATAGATATTCCAACAGGTCTGAACATCAGGTAGTGTATCAGTTTGAATATACGCACATGAAGAAAGCGGTTTTTGTAATAATCCTCCCCTTGCCGCAAGGCATGTAAGGGGAGGCGCAGGAGGGGTTTTACTGCTAATGCTTGTCATGGTGAGTCGTCATCCTGAGCTGTTTGCCGTGAGCTTGCCGAACGGTCGAAGGACGAACCACGACAAGCTGAGTTATCAAAGCGCCCTTCGACAAGCTCAGGGTGACAACAGGGAACCCCACCCCTTTTATTCCCCTCCCCGAGAACTTTCGGGGAGGGGATGTTTGCCGTGAATCAGGTTTTTGAGGGATAAGACAATTTGGAATTTTCAAACTGATGCACTACCAAACATCAACGTATTACGTATGTACATCGTATCTATGGTAAAGCAATATGCTTTAACAGGTAGATGAGTCATGGCCTCCCGGTTAAAATTATTTAAACGAATTGATCTGTTTTTGCTGCGCGTTCAGGGGTCAGGATTTCACGCTCAGCTTGTCCAGCATTTCCTTCGCTTCCGACAGGTTTGCGTCTATGGAAAGGCTTTTTTTAAAATAATCGGCGGCTTTTTCCTTGTCGTTTTTTCGCAGCCACAGCATACCGATATTAAAGTAAACTCCCGCGTCGTTATCGTCAACTTCTATCGCTTTATTGTATTCTTCTTCCGCTTCATCGAACTTGCCCGCCCTGCTTAGCGCAATTCCTATCCGGTTGTAGATATAGAGAAAATCCGGCGCCCTTGTTTTCGCGTTGTTGAAAAATTGCAGCGCCTCGTCGGTCCAGTTATGTTCCATGCATATATTACCCGCGTCGGAGATAAGCTGAACGTTATTCGGTTCCGCCTTTACCGCTCTATTCAAGGCCGCCTGCGCTTCTTCCCGGTTTCCCAGCTTCGCCTCCACCAGACCAATGCAGTAATAGATTCTTGCGTTTTCGGGGGCCAGTTCCGACGCTGTTTTTAATACGCGCATCGCCGTATCGTTCTCCTGCTGGTCAATCAGGATTTCACTCATCTTTATGTAGCCGTCAATAAAATGCGGATCGGCCTTGAGACACAGCCTCATTTCTTCCTTAGCTTCGCTTATGTTGCCGTTGTCATAAGCTTTGCAGCCCCTGGTGTAGTGATCCAGCGATTCGGAAATTCCGCCTATCCGGCTGCGTTCGATCTGCTCGTTTGCAAGGACGTCCATGAGCTTGTCTTCAAAATCCGCAAGACTAATAGGCATTTTCAAATAGCGGCCGATCAGCTTTCTTTTTGCGTAGCTGTTCTGAAAAACAGAAGGAACCCTGGAAAAAATGAAAATGGGAGTTTTTACGAACCTGTTGGACTCCACAATACTTTCAAACAGATTTTTGTTTTTCTCATCGTCAACGTTTATCAAAATGAAATGGAAAACGGCAAGCTCCAGTTTTTCCCATGCGGAGTCGCCGTCTTTTTCTTCGGAAATGTTTTTAAGCCGTTTGTCGTACAAAAATGTTTTAACGTGTTTAAGTTCCGGCCCGCTGAAACCGACCATCAGAAAGCGGCATTTTTCGTGCTTGGTAATAAGTTTTTCGTATTCCATTTTCACGATATAACCTTTTAGCATTATTATAGTTCCGATGACAGCTAATGAAAAGATTACGGGAACGCTCTTCATAGTGGCAACGCCGATAGGAAACCTCAAGGACATAACGTACAGGGCGGTAGAACTGCTGCGCGAGGCGGATTACATCGCCGCGGAAGATACCAGAAAAAGCAGGTTCTTGCTTGGGCATTACGGCATAACCGGCAAAAAGCTGCTCAGCTATTTCGGCCCTAAAGAAACTACAAAGGCGCGGGATCTGTTAAAACCGCTTATGGCGGGATATTCGGTGGCTCTTGTACCCGATTCCGGCACGCCGGGCATATCCGATCCCGCCATGAAGATAGTGCGGCTTGCCCTGTTAAATTCCATAAACGTTGTACCGATTCCCGGCCCGTCGGCGCTTTTGGCGGCGCTTTGCGCTTCGGGGCTGGACACCGCCTCATTCGTATTCGAAGGATTTTTATCGATAAAAAGAGGCAGGCGCGCAACCAGGCTGAAGGAGCTTTTCGCCGCAAACCGGACGGTAGTCCTTTTTGAATCCACCCACAGGATACACCGGTTGCTGGACGAGCTGGAATCGGAAATACCCGAAAGGCGGATCGTTATTGCGCGTGAGATGACAAAGATGTTCGAGGAATTCCTGCGCGGTACGCCATCGGAACTGAAAAAGCTGATCGTCGGTAAAAAGGCGAAGGGGGAGTTTGTCGTCATGATCGAAAAACCCGAAAAAAAGAACCGCTCCCATATTTCAAAGGGACGTGAATAGAAACTTCCTCTTGCTCGGGAATCCGCAAAAGGTTGCCTTGATGTTTATGTCGCCCTGAGACAAGGGAAGGTGGCCCGCAGGGTTTTGTACCACTAACGCTTGTCATGGTGAGTTGTCATCCTGAGCTTGTCGAAGGATCGAATCACGACCGGAAAAAATTCAACTGCACAACCTGGTCTAAAAATCCTTCCAGACTCCTATCACGATCCCTACAATAGGCGCGGGGTTTATTCTTAAATCTATCGTGCTTATCTTGTGCGCCGGATTGAACGGAATGAGGAAAAGCCGGTACCCCTCTTTTTGCAGCATTTTCGCCGTTATACCGCCGTCCACCCATACGGCGTAGACTTTGTTCTTTAAAATTTTCCTTTTGTCCACGCCTCTGTTTATAACGACAATATCGCCGTCCGATATCTGCGGCCACATCGAATCGCCCGAAACCCTGCATGCCACGAGGTCGCTCGCGGCGGACAGAGACCTTTTAAGCGGCCTGACGTGAACAACCACCCAGTCGATAACGTTCTCCCGCGTTATGATCGGTTCGCCCGCGGCTATCTTCCCCTCGGTCAATGGAACGCTTACGTATTCGTCTTCCGGCAGATGCTGCGGCGGCTGCGGCGGCTGATTTTCCGACGCAGTTTTTCCCGTCAAAAGCCAATGTAAATCGCAGCCGTAATGCTTTGTAATTCCCAGCAGTTTGTCAGGCGAAGGAAGCATCCCTTTTTCGTAACGCATGATAGTGGTGTGCGCCACACCGATCTTCTTGCCGAATGCGCTGTACGAACCGTTGCCGCGAATCCTTTTTATTCTTTTGCCCACCGCCTTTTTGTCGATATTGCCGGTTGTGCTAAAAGGTTCGAATTTTTTTCTTGACATTGTGCCCATGAGCACATTATAATCCCAAAACATGGAGGATTCAACCTATGAATAAAAGTGTAAAGGAAAACGAAACTTTGACCGCAGGAAGAAAATTTTTGTCTATTCAGGTTCTTGCCAGACGATGGAACGTGTCTGATTCCACCGTCAGGCGGCTCATCGACGAAGGGCAGCTGAAAGGTATAAAGATAAGACGAACCTACAAGATACTCATGGACTCGGTAGCTGATTTCGAATCGCGTTCCCAGTTTTAGTTTCAGCCCACATTACTGGACTATAGCGTTTCAAGCTCTGGCAGATACGATAGATATTCCAACAGGTCTGAATATCAAGACATTACGTATGTGTATCGTATTCATGGTAAAGCAATATGCTTTAAGGCGGACGCCCCGTTTTCTGTATATCGGACTAGCAAAAATCCATATGTATTTGCCGTCCCATGTACACGCCATTCCGCGTTTGGACAAACTGTTTTTTTGTGTTATCCTCCAATTAGATGCTTTTTTTTGGAGAGGAGCAAGCACGATAAAGGGGGCGCATGGTGGTTATCCTTCGCGGGGCGGCTTTTCGTTTCTTGCTATTCGCAGGAGTTTTCGCTTTTATTTCAACTAGTTGCGGCAAGTTTGCCCAGGATGCCCCGTCGTCCGGCGGTTCAGGGCCGACCATGGCGGTAAATGTTGCGCTTTCACAAATTCCTTTCAAACCCGGATCAGCCGGTGGCGGACCGCTTTCCGCCGCCACGATTACCACCATAACATGTTCGGTAACCGCAGCCGATATGGCGGACGTGACGGAATCCATACCCATTGATACGTTACAAGCCACTTTAATCGTACCCGTGGGATACGCGCGCACGTTTACCGTAACGGTTGACACAGTTAATGACGGAAATTTCAGCGACTCGCAAACGGTAAATCTTACGCCGAATTCATCGATAGATATGGTTTTCTCATTCGGCGTATACACGGTGGCCGGCACGATGAGCGGGCTTCACAGCTGGATTATTTTGCAAAACAACGGTGGGGATGATATCACCGTAACGAAAAACGGAACCTTTGAGTTCGACATCTCCCTTACCGACGGTTCCGATTACGACGTTACGGTTTTAACGATGCCCTCCGGCCAGATAGGCACGATTACAAACGCAAGCGGTACGCTTTCCGGCAATAACGTTACCGATATCGAGATCGCGTGCGTAAGCGGAAACTATCTCGTTGGCGGCGCGGTTGGCGGTCTTGACGGAACGCTTGTTCTGCAAAATAACGGAGGTGATGATCTTACGCTTACACTGGATGGTTTTTTCACCTTCTACGCCGAGATAGAAGATTTATTCGCCTATGACGTTACGATTCTAACGCAGCCAGCCGGCCAGACCTGCACGGTTACCAACAAAAACGGCAGCATTACGGATGCCGCCGTTACGGACGTAACTGTTACATGCGTCAACAACCTGTACACCGTGGGCGGCGCGGCAAGCGGCCTCTCGGGCACCGTTACTTTGCAAAACAACGGCGGCGACGATTTATCCATTGCGGCGGACGGAACTTTTACCTTCGCAACAACGCTTGTCAACGGCGATACTTACAACGCAACGGTTTTAACGCAGCCAACCGGCCAGACGTGCGCGGTAACAAACGCAAGCGGCACGATAAACGGCGCCACGGTTACGGACGTTGCGGTTACATGCGTTGACATCCCAACCTACACTGTGGGCGGCAGCGTAAGCGGTATTACCGGAGCCGGCCTTGTACTGCAAAATAACGGCGGAGACGATTTGGGCATTGCGGCGGACGGAACATTCATTTTACCGACGTCGATTGTCGACGGCGCG
>BTTC01000051.1:0-9360 GCA_036244935.1 bacterium
TCCTTTACCGCAACGATCTCTTTTGCGGCTCGTTCTATGGAATCCAGGTTTTCCAAAACGTCCTTCTGCAGCGCCTTGCCTTCGGTGGTCCGCATTCCTACCAGCCGCTCCAGCGCGTTGGAAACGGCTTTTTCAATCAGCTCCCAGCGCCGGGCTATGTCCACCTCCTCGTCCTCAAACCTGATTATGTCCTTTAACGAAAATACGGTGGCAATATCCGCTTCGCCGACTATGGAATGCCGTTCCTTTATCTTCTGCGCCGTTTCGATGAACTGTTTTAACAGATTTTCGTCTGCCACAAGTTTTCTGCCGGTAGACTCCGGGTCGGTAAGCGTGAGCTGCATTTCCACGAAACCGCGCGAAATCTTTTTGGAGATCATATCCCTGATCTTTTTTTCCGTCCCGAAATCCTTGAAGGGCATTCGCAGCGACATTTCAAGAAAACGGTGGTTAAGGGAACGTAATTCAACCACGCACTTGCTGGCGCCGTTAACCGCTTCGGCACGGGCGAAACCGGTCATGCTTTTCATGGGCACGGCAATATTATTCCAGTGTTTTGCGAATTCAGCATTCTCCGAATAGTATAATCCATGGCCTGACGATAAAGATAAAAATTTCCACTTAGATGAACGGTAATTTATGATAATATTTGTGTGTCTTGTTACAACAAGTGGGTTTTTAAGCATTCATTTATAAGGAATTGGTCTATTTCAAAGATAAACTTGAGAACAGTGCTTAACATTGCCTTTAAGCAGGCGTGGCAAAGCCGAGCGGGTGAAAGCTGGCATTATGCGCTAGGAACATGACACGTGGAACTTATTGAATCAATAAACGAAGCTGCACAAAATGCTGAGGAGTTCAATCGTATGACAAAAAACTCTAATTCAGAGACCCTACGCCGATTCTCTTTGTTTTTTCACTGGTATTATTTTTCTAATCTGGATGTTTTCGCGCCAAGCAAGTTTATAGGATATAAGAATACAACCATTGATAACTACATTGGGAAAGGTAAGGGAACATATACTCAGCATACCTTATCCAAATGGTTTACAAAAGTAGAGCCCACGTTCCCCGAGTATGGACGATTACGAAAAAGACTTGAGGCGTACGCAGGCAGTCTTGGGAAAAGTGTAGGAAAAAAGACTTTTGAAGGGACGGGTGGTATCTACCTGCTGTCAGAGGAATATGCAACATCTAATTATCCAGATGAAGTAGAAGGCAACATGTATTCTGAGGGGGCGACGAAGCAAGTTTATGTTAATGCGTATGAAAGAAATCCAAAAGCGAGGTCGGAATGTGTTGCGTGTTATGGAACCTCATGCTACGTATGCGGTTTTGATTTTTCAAAGGTGTATGGTGAGGAATTAGGAGCGGGTTTTATACACATACATCACCTTGTTGATATCGCATCTGTTGGGAAGGAGTACGTTGTCAATCCGGTACAAGATTTGCGACCTTTATGCCCAAACTGCCATGCAATGGTTCACAAAAGAAAACCAGCGATGCATATAGATGATTTAAAAATATTGATCGTAGAAAACGCATGAAAAGGCGCTACACTCGGACTGCAGTTCCACTGTGCTCCATTGCCGCCTGCGAGCATTCGGTGTCATTCAGATTACATGTCATCGCTTCAAAGAGTGTGAAAGGTAGATTACCATGCGAAAGTTCATACCGTTATCGATTTTCGCCGTCGCGTTTGCGCTGGTTGAAGCTGCGGTGGTGGCCTACCTCAGGCAGCTTTTCTACCCGGAAGGATTCAGTTTTCCGATAAAGCCGATCCCTGATAATGTTTTGCATCTGGAGTTGTGGCGTGAGGCCGCTACGCTTGCCATGCTCGGTTCAATCGGCGCGGCAGCCGGAAGGACGGGATGGCAGAAGTTTTCTTTCTTCATGTACGTGTTCGGGCTGTGGGACATTTTTTATTACGTATGGCTTAAGGTTTTTGTAAACTGGCCGGAATCCTTTTTTACTCCCGACGTCCTTTTCCTATTGCCGGTGATATGGTGGGGCCCCGTCCTGGCGCCGGTAATCGTTGCCTTTTCACTTTGTGCAAGCGCGCTTATAATCGTATGCTTTGAAGGGCGCGGGTACCGTTTCCGAGCAACTTCGCTGGATGCTGTATGGGTTATCGTAGGCGCATTGATTATATTGTATACTTTCACGGCGGATGCGCCGCTTCTGGAAGCAGGCCTTGATCCGCCGGGTTATCGCTGGCCGGTCTTTTTTCTTGGCGAGCTTGTAGGAATCGCCGCTTTCGGAAGAATGTTGTCAAGAAGGGAAAAAATATGAACGGAGACAAAATATTCACCGAGCTGGAAACCGACTGGCTGGGCAGAGAGCTGGTACTCCTTGATGAGGTGGATTCCACCAATTTGCACGCCGCCAGGTTGTTATCCGAAAAAAAACTCAAACACGGTACCGTGATAATAGCCAAAAAACAGACGGCGGGACGCGGGAGGTTTAATCGTTCATGGTATTCCGACGGCGGCCTGTGCCTGACGGCGGCTTTGGAAATAGACTCTTCGCTGCGCGATGCCGGGGCAGTAACTCTTACCACCGGTACGGCGGTGGGGCTGTCGCTCACATCCCTCGTCGATTGGCCGTTTGAAATAAAATATCCCAACGACATCATGGCGGGCGGCAGAAAGCTCGGCGGAATAATCGCAGAAGTCAAAAAGCCGTTCGTGATCCTCGGGATAGGCATTAACGTGGAACAGAAATTTTTCCCGGCGGAAATATCGGAAAAGGCCGTCAGCCTCGCGCAGCTGGGCATGGACGTAGACAGGGAAACGGTGGCAGTTTCCATCATCAATATGCTTGAACCGATGATAGATATTTTCAGCGAAAAGGGTTTTGGCGAGTTGCGCCCCTACTGGATAAAAATGAACTGCACGCTCGGCAAGAACGTTGTGATAGAAAAAGTCAAGGGACAAACGCGCGGAAAGGCGATTGACCTCGACGACGACGGAGTCTTGCTGGTGGAAACCAAAAGCGGCATGGAGCGCGTAAATACCGGCGACGTGCTTTTGGAACAATCCGGCTGACGTGCTGCTTGCCGTCGACATAGGCAACACCAACACCGCGTTGGGTGTTTTCCGCGAAACCGCGCTTGGGCGGAAATTCCGTTTTAATACCAATCAACTCGATACGGGCGACGAAATCGCGCTTAAAATCAGCTCCGTTCTGCGTGAGCTGGAGCTGGATAAAAAGAAGATAAAGAATGTAATAATCGGCAGCGTGGTACCAGCCCTTACTCAGGATTATATCGATATGGCCCGCAACTATTTCGGCGTGGAGCCGGTCGTGGTAGGGCCCGGTGTTAAGACCGGCATATCCATACTGTACGACAATCCGCGTGAAGTGGGCGCCGACAGGATTGCCAACGCCGTAGGCGGCTTCACCATTTACGGCGGGCCGCTTATAATCGTCGATCTCGGCACGGCCATAACGTTCGACGCCGTATCTGACAAAGCGGAGTACATCGGCGGAGTGATAGCCCCCGGCATAGACGCTTCCCTGGCGTTTCTGGTAAAAAAGGCGGCGCAGCTTCCGCAGGTAAGCCTTCAAAAACCCGAACGCGTAATCGGTAAAATCACAATCAACAGTATGCAGTCCGGCACGGTTTACGGTTTTTCCGGCATGATAGACGCAATCGTAAGAAAAATGAAAACCGAGATGGACGCCAACCCCAAAGTGATAGCCACCGGCGGGCAGAGCGGATGGCTTATGGAACTTTCTGAAACGATTGACGACATCGCGCCGGATCTGACGCTGCACGGCCTGGCCTTTATCTACAGTAAAAACACGCAGTAGATAATACCGTCATGGCGAGTTGTTTGCCGTGAGCGCCCTTCGATCCTTCGGCAGGCTCAGGACAGGCTCATAGCCCGGGGTGACTAATAAGGAAAATCACCGCCGCCGGCTGCTCGCGCTCCGGCGCCCCCCTCATCATTGTGAAGGATGGGAAACAAGACAGTACCGTGGCGATACCACGGAAAATTTGAGAACTATAACGTTTTAAGTTTTAGCAGATACGATAGATACTCTAACAGGTCTGAATATCAAGACATTACGTATGTGTATCGTATTCATGGTAAAGCAATATGCTTTAAAAATAAAAGCTGAGTTTAATACCGTAGTTTTGCTGTATGCTCTCCGGCTGCTTGATAAACCTCATCGTCGCGTCCGGTAAATATATTGCGGTAACGGATGGAGACGCGTTGAAGCGGTAACTTTCGTAGTACGCAGAAAGGTTAAACCGGCCCATGAACCGATAGCCTAAAGTTCCGTAAAAACTCAACCCCCCTGCCGGTTTAAGGATGGGATCCCTGCTGAATCCGGCGCTGCTCAAAAAGGCCTTTTCATATACGTCGATGGGCAGCTTTATGCCGCCGCCGCCGTGAAACCCTTTTTTCGACGGAAGCGCCGCCTCTGCCCCGATCCTGAAATAGATTACCGTATAAATTTCCTTGTAACCCTTGGCGGTAGCGGTACTTTTAAGATCGCGCGTCCAGTGATCGATCCCTAAATTGAAGATGTAATCCAGACGGTAGACGCCTGTCCATTTTGGTTGAGTACGGAAATGCGCGGACGGTTCGATAATCCAGCCGAAGTAATCGGTTTTCGACGTTATCGGAACTCCGCTTTGAGTCTGTCCGTCATAATCTACCGCATTGCCGTATATCCTCGCGTCATAACCCAGAAGCAGGCCGAGGTTTCCCTCCGTTAATCTCTCGTACCCGATTACATACCGCTGGCCGGTTTCTTCAAGCAGCTGCGAGCCACCGCCGTATTCGCGCCAGTCGAAAAATTCCATCCCCGCATAAACGGATTTTTCCGCAAACGCAGACGGTACAAAAACGGATAGCGCGGCAACGGCAATGAGAATTGATGATATTACGAAAACGCCTGAATGTTTATTCCTGTTACGTCCTGTATCAACAACCATCAACCCGGCTCCGTGCATCAAGGGGTACCAATAAAAAAAACCTATCCTATCAGCTTAACCCATTTAGTATCGGGAAAAGGGCTTTTAGTCCGTGAGCGATTGTTTCCACCGCTATCGCCATCAGTATCAGGCCCATGAGCCGCGTAACGATGTTCATTCCCGTCTGCCCCATCAGGGAACTTATAGGCAGTGCCAGCCTGAAGGTGAGCCAGGTAATAAATGAGATGGCCATTATTATTCCGATTATGATGGCGGCGCCTTGCGTAGTTGTGGCCGAATGGGACTGTATGATGACGGCTGTAATTGCGCCGGGGCCCGCCAGAAGCGGCATACCAAGAGGAACCACCGCGATATTGGCCTTGTCTTCCGCTTCCCGCACCTCTTCCGGCGTTTCTTTAAACCGCGTCGTGCGCGCTTTAAGCATGTCCAGCGATACCAGAAGCACCAGAATCCCGCCGCCTATCTGGAACGACGGTATTCCGATTCCGAAAAACCACAGGAACCTCTCGCCAAGTACCATCGACAATATAAGAACCACAGCCATTGTAAGGGGGGCGATGATAGCGGTTTTGCGGCGTTCCATCAGCGTCTGGCCGCTGGTAAGGATGAGGAAGATGCCAACGCAACCCACGGGGTCCACTATGGCCATGATTCCCATCGTCTGTTTCAGGATTTCCGCGAAGCCGGGCATTCAGACTTGATTTCGTATCACAAAATTTTTAATTTTTAATGTAGTAAGAACCTGCCAAGAACTCAAATCTTCCCTGATTTCAAAACCCAATTTAACCAAATTAAATATCTGGTGCCGGGGGCCGGAATCGAACCGGCATGATGAAATTCACCGAAGGATTTTAAGTCCTTTGCGTCTACCAGTTCCGCCACCCCGGCAGCCTCGGATTTTAGTCAAGGGGCACATACCAAAGTTCACCGTTTTTGCCGCAATGCAAGCAGGTTATTCGGATTGTTCGGTAAACTCCCATAGGCGAAAATTATACTCCTAACGAATCACTTTTACCCGGTTGGATTCGATAAAGAAAAAACTATCCTGAGGCCATTACCAAGCTTTTTTTTAATTGCTTCGGGCGTCGTTTAACAAAAGCCTCTCTTGAAAGCGCTTCTCCTTTTGTCATCGGCTGGCTTTTGGCTACCAGCCTTACCGGTCGCCTTGGACGCGTGTACCTTGCGCCCTTTCCTTCGTTGTGCTGTTTTAGCCGTCGTTCGACATCCGTTTGTGGTTCCGCAATAAAAGGTACCATCGTTACATTCAAGCAGGTAGACGCGCCAATCAGGGGACGCTGGATTGGACATGTCGGCGATTATAGCAATCCCTCCCTTGATGTCCCGAAAAAAACCTTATATCAGATAACTGCCGTCAGTTGCATTTGCCATAGAGTATTACGAAAGATTAGAATCGGCTGGACATGTTGACTTCAAAAACCGTGCAATGGGCTGATGATGAATGGGAATGGCAATTAAAAAACCGCGTTAACTCGCTTGAGCGGTTGCGCGAGTTCGCTAACCTCACCCCGCAGGAAGAAGAAGCCGTAAGCTCCACCAAGGGAACGTGGGGAGCCACGCCATACTATGCGTCGCTTATGGACAGGGACGACCCATCGTGTCCGGTGCGTAGGCAACTCATTCCCGCAATGGCGGAGCAGCTTAACCAGCACGGGATAGAAAACTACCTCATCCACAAGGAGAATCGCGCCACCGATGAAAAAAGGCCGGATAGCATCGCAAGGCAATACCACGACCGCATAGCGTTTACGGTCACTCAGGTTTGCGCAATTTACTGCCGCTTCTGCTTCCGCCGCGAGATGGTGCTGGACGACAAAACAGAGCTGAACATGGACGTGGACGAAGGCTTACGCTGGATACGCGAGCATAAGGAAATACGCGACGTACTGGTAACAGGCGGAGACCCGTTCCACCTATCGGACGAAAAAATAGCGTACATAACAAGAAAAGTGCAGGAGATACCGCACGTAGGGATAATGCGCTTTGGCACCCGTTCGGTAATCGCGCTTCCGCACAGGATCACGCCCGGGCTGAAAAAAGCGCTCTCCGGAAATCAACGCGTGCCGATCTATGTAAGTACGCACTGCAACCACCCAAAGGAACTTACCGAGTACACAAAAAAAGCCGTATATGAACTGCTTTCATGCGGAGTGAACGTGGGCAACCAGGCGGTACTGCTAAAAGGGATAAACGACGACGTGCAAACTTTCCGGCAATTGCACATAAAACTGCTGCAAACACGAATCCGCCCCTACTACGTTTTCTACTGCGAGCCTGTGCCGGGTAGCGACCACTTCCGTACGGAGTTGCTAAAAGGACGAGAGCTGATAGAAAAAGGTTTGCGGGGATTAACTACCGGCATGGCGCAACCGCACTACGTGATTGCCACGGCAATTGGCAAGATAAACCTTATGGACGAAAAGAACATCGTCTCCATAAACAACAGGGAATACGTGCTGCGCAACTACAAAGGCGAGACGACGAGTATACCGGCTATCGGCGCGTAACGCTGGCCAGCCTGAAACTGCCGGAATAATGCTTCAGTCAACGGTGTGCAGTCCATTTCAACTAAAAAAGGGATTGTTTCGAAGATAACTCTCGATTGTTTTATTTCTCTGTGGTATCTTTGGAAAATAATTAATTTAGGTGGTTAATGATGAGAAAACTAGTATCCGTTTTTTGTTCGATTGCCTTCCTCGCCTTTGTATGGGGTGTAATGGGAGCTTCACAGGCCTTTGATGACGCTACCCATGCCAGCAAGGATCATAAGTCATCAGCCTCGCCTTTATTTGACCTTATTTACGAAGCAGAAGAAAATAATGACGATGCTAATCGTTTTGCGAAGAAAATATTTGAATCAATAGCCTTTTACAATAAATCCAATAATAAGCAATATTCTCAACAGTTAATAATAGAAAATAATTCAAATGCCCTTCTTCTTTCTTCAGTTCGAATCATCGTTTAACTCACCTCAATATCTAATCTAATATTCCGTCGACTTATTTAAGACGGAATCTTTCCATCATCCGGAAATGCATCTTGCTTACGAACATTTCCGGTTTGTAAAACTAAAATCGCAAGTTCAGGAAGAAAGACCTTGAGGAAATAAACAATGAGCAGGCTAAAAGTTTATGTGCTTGTAATACAACTGCTAGCTCCTCTTTTCATGCTGGTGATAAACGGTTACGCCGAAGACCAGAACATGTCTTTGCAGGGCAAAGGATTAAGCAAAGTGTTTATCAATATTCAAACAAACGATCATGTAATGCGGGATGCCCTGCCAAAGGAACTGCAAGATTACATGAAGTCACGACTAAATGAGATCAATATTGAATCATCCTATTCAAGGAAGGAGAAGTCCGACGCGAAGCTTACGCTGAGCTTTCATATCGGGCCCGTAATAAACCATGAAAAATATTTAGGCTATGACAGCCAGGGTAAGTATGTGGTTTTTATGGAACTCACTTTTGAACAGTCCGTAACATTTACTAGAGACCCATCGATAACGGCAATGGTTCCCACCTGGACTTCAGATAGAGCAAAGCAAGTCAACAAAAAGCGCCACATACCATTCATAGCAAGCAGTTCCAAGTTTGAAAAGGAAGTATTCGCAGAGTTAAAAGAGCTTATGGACGAGTTTGTACTTCTTTACAAATCGACACACTATTAATAAAGAATATAGTCTGTTTTATGCGATTTTGAGGTAATTATGCACGTAACAATAGGCAAGGAGCAATGACAGAAAATAAATATTTGAACAAGCTGTTTCCATTTTTATCATGGATAAGCTTGGTCAATAAATCTACGATAAAAAGTGACTTTATCGCAGGTATTACCAACGCGTTTATTGTTCTGCCGCAGGGTGTCGCTTTCGCCATGATAGCGGGGCTTCCACCAGAATATGGTCTTTACACTGCAATAATTCCAGCCATAATCGCCGCGCTTTTTGGTTCCTCGCTACACCTGATATCCGGTCCTACTACCGCAATATCCATAGTGGTATTTTCAACAATTAGCCCCTACGCGGAAAATGGAACCGCCGAATTTATCAAACTGGCGCTTACGCTAACGTTTCTTGCGGGCGCAGTGCAGTTTGCGCTGGGGCTTGCGAGATTAGGAGCGATTGTCAATTTCATTTCTCATACAGTTGTTGTCGGTTTTACCTCTGGAGCTGCAATATTAATTGCTACCAGCCAGATCAAACACTGCCTGGGTCTTTACATTCCTTCGGGTGAATCGTTCCTGCATATTTGGATAGGTATCTTTGAAGGTCTGCCGGAGACAAACTATCATGCGCTGATTGTAGCATCCCTGACGCTAGTTGTGGTTGTAGTAATGCGAAAATATAGTCCAAGATGGCCTGGTATGTTAGTTGCGATGATAAGCGCCGG
>BTTC01000052.1:0-9315 GCA_036244935.1 bacterium
GGGAAGAGGCATGCCTTGAAAAAGGCGTGGGTCATAACGTGGAAAGCCGCCGCCACGTATGCGCCAACGCCCGCCGCCATGAACATATACCCAAGCTGGGATATGGTGGAGTAAGCAAGCACCTTTTTTATGTCCTTCTGGAAAAGCCCGATAGTGGCCGCGTAAATCGCGGTGGCGCAGCCGATAACGGCAACCGTTGTCATGCCGATGGGTGAGAGGTCGAAAAATACCGAGTTGCGGCATACCATGTACACGCCCGCCGTGACCATCGTCGCCGCATGGATGAGCGCGGATACGGGAGTCGGGCCTTCCATCGCGTCCGGCAGCCAGGTGTAAAGCGGTATCTGAGCCGATTTTCCTACAGCGCCGAGGAAAAGCAAAAGCGCGATGGCGGTTACCACCGCGCCGCCTGTTTGCAGGGTTTCATGCGCGCGGCTGTAAACGTCGATGTAATCGAGCGTGCCGAAGGTAACGAAGATAAGCATTATTGCAAGCAAAAACCCGAAATCGCCGATGCGGTTCATAACGAACGCTTTTTTGCCCGCGACGGCCGCCGCGTCGCGGTGGTATTCATATCCTATGAGCAGGTATGAACAAAGCCCCACGCCCTCCCAGCCGATGAACATCAAAAGGAAATTGCTGCCCATTACCAGCATCAGCATGGAGAACATGAAAAGGTTAAGGAAGCTGAAAAACTTCCAGTACGTGCGGTCGTGTTTCATGTAGCCGACAGAGTAGACATGAATAAGGAACCCGACGCCGGTTACAACCAGCATCCAGAGCCCCGAAAGTGGGTCGAGCAAAAAGCCGACATCTACGTTAAGATCGCCCGCCGTTATCCAGTTATATATAACGTTGACCGTCCGCTCGCCCTCCGGCAGCATCGCAAGCTGTATGAATGCGATTACGGCCAGTAAAAATGAAAGGCCGGTAGACGCAAGCGCAAAGAAGTATATTGAACCTCTATTAAGATTCTTGCCGAACAAACCGTTGATCACCGCCCCGGCAAGCGGAAAGCAGACTATCAGCCATAAAAACTCGCTCACTGCGTCATCCTTTCAGCAGATTGATTTCGTCAACATCCACGGATGCGCGGTTTCTGAAAAGGGCTATGATGATTCCCATCCCAACGGCCGCCTCGGCAGCCGCAACGGTCATCACCATGAAGACGAAGATGTGGCCACCCATGTCGCCCAGCTGCCGCGCGAACGCGACGAAAGTAAGGTTTACGGCGTTAAGCATGAGTTCTATGCACATATATATTACTATCGCGTTGCGGCGGGTGATAACGCCCACCGCACCGACGGCAAACAATATACCGCTTAAGATGAGGTAAAAGTTGATAGGTACCGGCATTCTATACTTTCCTCTTGCTTAGGATGACCGCGCCCACGATGGCCGCCAGAAGCAGTATGGATGCTATCTCGAACGGCAGAAGGTAATCGGTAAAAAGAATCCTGCCGACGGCCTTGACCGTTCCGAAATCGGGCGCGGGTTCTTTCACGCCCGGCATAACCTCCGCGTTGAACAATCCGACTATGCTTACCATCACCACCGCCAGCAGCGACATTCCGATAACCTGAAGCGTTATCCTGTGCCGTGTAATGATCCCGCGTTTTTCACCGATGTTTAGCAGCATGATTACAAAAAGCACCAGCGCCATTATGACGCCGGCGTACACCATCACCTGCAAAACGGCGATGAGGTGCGCATCGAGCTGGGCGTAAAACCCGGCCAGGCAAAGCATGTTCAGTATAAGGAAAAGCGCGGATATGATCGGTCTTCGCGCAGTCACCATCGATACGGCTGCGAAAACGGCAAAAAATCCCAAAACGTAAAAGATCAGTAAGTGCATTTTCCGAACATCCTTTTTCTTATGTAGTTCAGCCGTCTTTCCAACTTATCCACCGGCACGAGTAGGTCTTCCTTTTGATAGAGCATTTCTTCCCTGCTATACCCGGCGAGGTTTTTGTACACATGACTCATAACGATGGCTTCTTCGGGGCAAGCCTCTTCGCACAATCCGCAGAATATGCACACCGACCCGTTGAGCGTATAGGAAACAGGGTACCTCGTTCCGTCCTTCCTCATACCGCCGATGATGTAAATGCACTTCGGCGGGCAGGCTACCTCGCACAGTCCGCACGCCACGCATCTTTCCCTGCCGTCTTCGTTAAGCGCCAGAACCGGCTTGCCGCGATAGGCCTCCGGTATAACCGGCAGCTCTTCGGGGTAATAAACGGTCATGATTTTGCGCAGTTCCGGTTTTCCCAAGAAATACGCCTTGAAGACGCTAATAAAATTCGGGAAGAAATGCCGCGCGGTTATGGATATCCCCCTTAAAACCTCCGGCACGTAAAGCTGCTCCCAGAAGGTTAGCGTCAGGTTCCGGTTTACTCTTCTGTAAGCGCCGGGCATCAGTTTAACACCAGAATAACGGCGCCGGTTACAAGGATATTCAAAAGCGAAAGCGGCAGGATGATCTTCCAGCCCAGCCTCATCACCTGGTCGTACCTGAAGCGGGGCAGGGTCCAGCGTATCAGCATCTGAAGGAAAATCAGCGCCAGCACCTTGAACCAGAACACGCCATGTGTACGAGCATCGTAGCAAGCTGCGAAAAATTTTTGCCCATAAACCCGAAGGTGGAAAGCAGCATATCGTGCGTTACGAACGGGATGTGCCATCCGCCGAAGAAGAGGGTCGTCAAAACCGCGCTTATGGTTACAACCTCCAGAAACTCGCCCATCCAGAACATGGCGAACTTGAGACCGGAGTACTCCGTAAAATACCCCGCCACCAGTTCCGACTCCGCCTCCGGGACGTCGAAAGGCACGCGTTTGTTTTCCGCCAGCGCGCAGGTGAAGAACAGGATGAACCCGAGCGGCTGTAGAAAAATTCCCCAATGGAAAAAATCCTCCTGCGCGAGGCCGATATCGGTGAGCCTCAAAGAGCCGTAAACCATGAAGATGCCCACAAGCGAAAGACCCATGGCCACCTCGTAGGAAAACATCTGCGCCGCAACGCGCAGGCCGCCCAGCAGCGACCAGTTGTTGTTGGATGCCCAGCCCCCGATTGCCGCTCCGTAAGTGGCTATCGAACCAGCCGCAAAAATGAAAAGCATACCTACGTCCAGATTCGCAATGACAAGGTTGACATTGTGTCCCCATAAGACGTATTGACCGCCGAACGGGATAACGGCAAAGGCTATAAGCGCGGGTAAAAGCGATATGAGCGGCGCCGTGAAGTGCAGAAATTTGTCAGCGCCCGCGGGCCTGAAGTCTTCCTTGAAAAGCAGTTTTATAACATCGGTCATTATGTGCAGAAGGCCGCCAACCGTATAGCCTCCTATGTTTGCTCTGTTTGCGCCGATCCTGTCCTGCATAAGCGCGGATTGCTTGCGTTCCACCCATCCAAGAACCGGCGCGAAAAAACCCACGTTGATCGCAAATATAAAAAATATCTTTGCCCCCATTTCGATGAGTTCCGGCATCATGCCCGGCGCAGCCGTCATCTGTCGATCTCCCCGCCGATGAGGTTGATCATGTCGAACGTCGGTATTATGTCCGCAAGATAACCGCCTTTGACCATATGTCCCATCCCCTGCGTAAGTCCGAAACACGGCGGACGAACCCTGCATTTGTACGGTTTGCCGCCGCCGTCGCTTACGAGGTAAAAACCGAGTTCTCCGTTAGTGCCCTCCGTAGGGAAGTACACCTCTCCTTCCGGCACTTTTATACCTTCAATGGTAACTTTGAAGTGGAAGATCATGGACTCCATTATCGTATCCACGTCCTCCTTGGAGGGTTGCCTTATTGCCGTGTCGTCAACGTTGATCGGGCCTTCCGGCAACTTCTCCAATGCCTGCTCCACTATACGCAGGGACTGGTTTATCTCTTCCATCCGAATCAGGTATTTGTCAAAGTTGTCGCCCGTGCGTCCCACCGGCACGTCGAAATCCATCTGGCCGTATACGAGATAGGGCTGCGCCTTGCGAACGTCGTACTCCACGCCGCACGCCCGCAGGCATGGGCCGGTAAAGCCGAACTGTATGGCGTCTTCCGCGCTTATCACGCCGGTATCGCGCATGCGGTCCATGAATATCCTGTTTTTCGTCAGCAGCTTGTTGAACTCCGACCACAGCTCGCGGTTGCGGGAAAAAGTTTTTTCTACTTGCGCTTTAAAATCTTCCGGCAGGTCGGACGCAAGGCCGCCGATGCGTATGTAGTTCGACGTAAGCCGCGCCCCGCAAACGGACTCCAGCAAATCCCATACAAGCTCGCGGGCTTCCACGAAATAAATGAACGCCGTCATTGCGCCCAGCTCCAGTGCCGCCGCCGCGAGGTTTGTATAGTGGTCGGCGAGCCGCGCAAGCTCGCACACGATTACGCGGATGTACCGGCACCGCTCCGGCAGTTTTTCTACGATGCCGAACAGTTTTTCCACGGCCAGCGCGTAGGCCACGTTGTTCTGTATGGCGGAGCAGTAGTTAAGCCTGTCAGTGTATGGAAATACCTGAGTCCATGTACTGTTTTCGCAATGTTTTTCAAACGCGCGATGCAGGTAGCCGATTTCCGTTTCGCAGTGCACCACCCGCTCGCCGTCCAGCCTGAGCAGAAAGCGCACAGTACCGTGGGTGGCGGGATGCGACGGCCCCATGTTCAGTACCAGCTCTTTGGTATGAAGGTCCAGCCTGTTTTCTTCCATTTTCAGTTCTCCGGTCCAACCAGCGGCTGGCGTTTATTTATGGGGTAATCCTTCCGCAGCGGGTGGCCCACGAATTCCTCGTACAGCAGTATCCTTTTAAGGTTCGGGTGTCCGATGAAACGGACGCCGTAGAGGTCCCATACTTCGCGCTCGTACCAGTCCGCCGCCGTCCAGATCGCTGCCGCCGAATCTATCGCGCAGTCGTCCTCCGGCACCGGCGCCTTTATACGCAGGCGATGGTTTTTGCTTAAGGAATAAAGGTGGTAAACAACCTCGAACCTCGGAACCCGCCCGAGGTAATCCACCGCCGTAAGGTCCATCAGGAAGTTGAAATCGGTCGACTCGTCGTCGCGCAGCCAGCGCAGCAGTTCAACTATATGGGATTTATCAACGATGACCGTTTCATCACCATGCTTGGCATGGAACCCTTTAACAGCTTCGGGGAAGCGTTCTTTAACTTTTTTCATAAGGTTCGGCATTATCGTTTAACCCTCGGTACGTAAGGAGCTTCTCCGCGCGGCCATTTGCTGGAGCGCTCGTTTTGGACGAGTTCCTGCAATTTTATAATTCCGTCGATAACCATCTCCGGTCTCGGCGGGCAGCCCGGAACATAAACATCCACCGGCAGTATGGTATCGATGCCCTGCACGGTGTGGTAATTGTCGTACATCCCGCCGGAGCAGACGCAAACGCCATATGCGAATACCCATTTTGGTTCTGTCATCTGGTTGTAAATTTTCACCAGTATCGGCGCCTGCTTGTGGCTTATGGTGCCCACCACCATTAAAAGGTCGGCCTGGCGCGGCGAAAAACGAGGCAGGACGGCGCCGAAGCGGTCGAGATCGTACCTCGGCCCGGCGACTGACATGAACTCTATGCCGCAGCAGGCGGTGATGAACGGATAAAGAAAAAACGAAAACTTTCTTCCCCATCCTACGAGTTTGTCAACCTGCGTGAGTATCACGCTATCGGATAAATTCTTTTCCAGATTTTTTTCTTCCATGCCTACTCCTGCTCTAATGCTCCCTTTTTCCACACGTACACAAGCCCCACGGTTAGGATGAATATGAATATCATCATCTCAACAAAACCGAACAGGCCCAGCTCCCTGAAAATCACCGCCCACGGAAACAGGAAAACCGCCTCGATATCAAAAACGATCACCAAAATGGCAAAGATGTAAAAACGTACCGAAAAGCGCGCCCGCGGGCTTGATACCGGCGAAACTCCGCATTCGAACGGCTCCATCTTTTCGGGGAAGCTCTTTTTCGGCCCGAAAATGGAAGAAACCACAAGCATACCGACGGACGTGCTGAACGCCGCCGCGATCATTACGATAACCGGTAAATACTGGTTCAGAACATTATCTCCTTAATCCCTCAGTGTTTATACAATCGAATTCAGTTCCGTTAGCGACAAGTTTTATACGGGGAAAGCGGTTCTTGTCATCGGGAATCCTTATTGACCCTGATCTTACGCCCATGCTGATCCTCACTACCCCTTCCCACTTACCGCCGCCGTTTTTAAACGCCACCGCGTCCCCCTCCGAAAGCGACATTTTTTCCGCGTCGGCGGGGTTGAAGCATACGGGCGGTTTTGAACCTTTTGTGAAATCCATGCCTTGCAAGCCCAGCTTTTCCCTCATGGTTGGACAGTAATCGGTGTACGGCGAAAGCTCAAAAATAGTGGAATCCGGCAAAAGCAGGAAGGTGGAACCCTTAAAGAAATTCTTGATCGGCGCCGGTTCCTCCCAGCGCAGCGAGGAATCTGCGTTTACAAGCGGGGAGTAATCCGCAAAACCGCCATCCTCGCCGATTTGACCGTAGATGGTTACTTTGTCTGAAATCTCAGCCGTAACGTCACCGGAATTTTCGTATTGAAAGTCACCGCCCATCCTGCGGGCCAACTCCCCGAAAATCTCCAACACGGAGCGCGATTTGCCCGGCGGCTTCACGACGGCGTCGAATCTTTGTATGCGGCCTTCAAGGTTCGTGAAACTCCCGGATTTTTCGGCTGATACGGTAGTAGGCAGTATCACGTCCGCCTCGCGGCATGTAAGGCTGTAAAACTGATCGGTAACTACAACGAATTCCACTTTCTGCATTGCTGTAGAGAATCTTTCACGGTCGGGATGGCGGCGAAGCGGGTCTTCGTCGGCTATTATCAGCGCCTTGATTTTGCCCTCTTCCATAAGGCTTAACAGACTGCCTCGGCTTTTAAGTTCGTTGCGGGTTTCGGGAACGCAGCCCGGCAGGATGTCGGGCGCAAGACCCATGTCTATCGCGCCCCGGCTGTTGCAATATTCGCGCGTCAGCATCACGCTTCCGCCGGTCAGCTTTGCGAGGTTGACGATATTGCGGATAATCGCCTTTCCGCTGGGGTGGCGCTGCGCTTCGCTGCCGACGATGTACACTGGGCTGCCCTGTTTGCGTATCAGCTTTATAAATTCGGCGATCTTAAGATTCAGGGATTCGTCTACTTTACGGCGCGCATCGGACGCCGCCTCTTTCAGCTTGGCGCGCCAGTCGTCCGTTATCGGAACGGAGTTTTCTATTATCGCGCCGTCTTTGTTTATGGATTCAACCGTACCGCTTAATAGCGAGATCAGGAATTCGTGCATCGCCGCATAATCGTAAGGCAGCTGAATCCTTGGGGCCGGTTCAAAGACGGCATCCCTCGAAAAAGCTGCGGCGGCTTCCGCACCGTGATCCATCATCGCCCACCTTATGTGATTGCTTAACACCGGGTTTTCGCTGCTTCCGTTGGAGCCTATAAATACGAACAGGTTGGCGCTTCTGAATTTACCAATCGAGCAGGTCATGGGAAAATCTCCAAAAACCTCGAACAGGCCCGAAGCGGTATGCGGACTTAACATATTCACCATGCTGTCGATGTCGCCGCTGCCCAGAACTTCGCGGAAGAATTTCCCGAAAACGTAATTATCTTCGTTCGTTGCGCGTTCCGAGCCGATTGCGCCGAAAGCGTTATTGCCGTGGCTCGATCTGTAGCCTGAAAGTTTTTGGGCAATAAGGTCGAGTGCGGTTTCCCAGTCGGCTGCAACGTGGTTTTCGCCATCGCGGATCAGCGGTGTTGCGAGCCTGTCCACGCTATGGGTGAACTCGTACCCGAACCGCCCCCTTACGCACAGGTTGCCGTTGTTGTGGCCGATCGCATCGTCGGACGTAACGCGTATTATCCTGCCCTCCGCGTTTACCTTTATGCCTTTTTTGATATTCAGATGAAACGAGCAGCCTACGCCGCAATGCGGACAGACGGTTTTCATTTTGATCATATCCCATGAGCGGGCCGCGAAAATTATCCCGCTGCTGAGCGCGCCCACAGGGCAGATGGAAATGCACTGGCCGCAGAAGTCGCAGTCCAGTTTTTCGCCGGTAACGGTGTTTACGCGGCTGTCGAAGCCGTTGCCGTCGATCTGATACGCGGCCACGCCCTGAACCTCCCGGCATATCTTGATGCACCGTTCGCACAGTATGCACAGGTTTTTGTCGTAACGTATCAGCCCCCAATCCTTTACCGGAATTTTTTCATACTTCGCCGTTTTCCAGACGTGTTCTTTTATTCCAAACGTGTAGGTAAGGTTTTGCAGATGGCACTCACCGGAGCGTTCGCATACCGGACAATCAAGCGGATGGTTTACGAGGATGAACCTGATCATATCCGCGCGGTATTTATTAAGCTCTTCACTTTTCGTTTTGACGTTCATACCTTCGGCTACCGGCGTTACGCACGACATAACGGGAGAATCCACCCCCTCCACTTCCACCGCGCACACCCTGCACGCGCCGATGGGTTGAAGTTTTTCAAGCCAGCACAAGGTGGGGATATGCAAGCCGTTCATTCTGGCGGCTTCAAGGATTGTCGTACCGGCTGCCACGGTTGTCTTACGGCCGTTGAGAGTAATCTCCACGCGCACTGCCGAAGGTGCGTCAACCGCCGCGTTTGACGAAGATTTCGATGGCATCGTCACTTCTGCCCTCCGCCGTTTGACGGTATGACGCTGGCCATGCCGACGATATAACACCGCATACAGCGCGAGGCCTCTTCAATGGCCGCTTCGGGCGGGTACCCAAGCTCCACCTCCTTGAAGGAGGCAACCTTGTACTTGTGATCCACCGTGGGCATTTTCACCCTCTCATGGCCGGGCGGCCTGGGCACTTTTTCGTCGGCGTCGTAAGCTCCGATATTTTTAATCAGGTTTTTTACAATCTGCCTGTCCGATATTTTTACTTTCTCACCACGCAGAAACTGGTCGATACCCTGCGCTCCGCGCCTTCCCTGTCCCGCTGCGGTTACAAGCGTCATGGGTCCGGTAACCACGTCTCCGCCCGCGAAAACGTCCGGCACGTCCGACTGCAGAGTATCTTCGTTTACGGTTATCGTAGACCATTTTGTCTTGCCGACGTTTTGATCTTCGTCAAGGTAAGCGATGTCGCAGTCCTGCCCTATGGCGGATATTACGCAATCGGTTTTAATCACATGTTCCGAGCCTTCCACAGGCTCCGGGCGTCTGCGGCCGCTTTTATCCGGCTCGCCGAGTTTCATCTTCAGGCATTCAAGTCCAACCACCTTGTTATTTTTTGCGATTATCTT
>BTTC01000053.1:0-9305 GCA_036244935.1 bacterium
GAACAAAAAGTTTGCGGCTATCGGATCTTTTATATTTGCGCTGCATCCGATGAACGTCGAAACGGTGACGTATATATCCTCGCGCTCGACGGGGCTTGCGGTTTTTTTATATCTGCTTTCCTTCCGGATGGCGATTTCATCCGGCTTCGTTCTTGGATTGCGCTTTGCGGTGTCGCTTTTTGCGTTCATCCTGGCGCTTATGACCAAAGAAATTGCGGTTACGCTGCCTCTTTTGCTTGTGATATTTACGGCTCAATTCGATGGCGTGAAGAAGTTAAGGAAAGCCGCACCGATGCTGGGTTTTTTTTGGCTTGTATTGCCGGTTTACTTCTTGTACCGGATAGCACTGCTTGGCCACCCGATGGAAGTGGAATCGGCCGCCGTGGAAAAAATCGGCTGGGTTACGTATTTCATAACCCAGATGGAGGTGGTTGGATTGAAATATATCCCCAGGCTTTTTGTGCCCGTTTATCAGGTATTTGACGGCGACAGCATGTACAAAACTTCATTTTTAAACGTTGGCGTCATATCTGGCGCGGCGATCCTCTTATTCATGGTTTATTATGCCGTAAAAAACTTTCGAAACAACCGCGTGTTTTCATTCGCATTTTTGTGGTTTTTAACGGCGCTTTCGGTAACGTCGTCTTTTTACCCGATACTCGACGCATATGTGGAACACAGAATTTATACTGCAATGCCGGCTTTTTGCCTTGCCGCGTCTTACGCTGGATATTTTTTTTACGTCCGGTACTCCATATATAAAATATACAAAAGACCTATCCTTGCCGGGGTCGCGCTTATCCTTTTCGTTTTCGGATCGCTTACTTACATGCGTAACAATCTCTTCGGCAACACCATTTTGCTGTGGGAGGATACGGTAAGTAAAACGCGGGCCAAATCGCGCATTTACGCCGGGCTGGCATACCAGTATCTAAAAAAGGGTGATTACGCAAAGGCCGAAGAGGCGATCATTTTCGGTAAAACCGCCTTCGGCGACGATACGGTCATCCAGCTTGCTTATTGCTGGATACTGGGAGCGCAGGGAAAGTACGCGCGGATGGAGGAAGCGCTGTCAAAAATCAAACCGGATCGTCCTGCTTACCAGTCGGATTATTATAATTACAAGGGATTGCTTGAAGGCCAAAAAGGAAACACCGAAGAGGCGATGCGATACTTTAAAAAATCGCTGGCGATACGGAAAGACCACGTAGACGCCAGGACGAACATCGCCGTTTTGCTTGAAAGAAGCGGTAAGCATAGAAAAGCTGTCAACTGGCTGCGCGGCGCAATCGAAGGCAATCCATATGTTCCTGATTTCCATTACCAGCTCGCCAACCTGTATCTCAAGGAGGATAGAGGCATGGCCATTTCGGAATACCGCCTTACCGTCGAACTGGATCCATTTCATGTGGGCGCGAAAAAGGCGCTTCAAAAGATATCTTATTAATAACTACCCACCTGACACGCAACGATTGATATCGCCTCGCAGGTTGTCCTATTTACAAGCCGGGAATGTTGGTCTATCATCAGGGATTTTAGCTTGGTGGAAAGGGAGCCGGAATGAAAAAACTCTGTGCAAACGTGCGGCGCGTACGTCCCTGATTGCTGAAGAAAACCCTCTTCACTGTTTGCCGGGCTTTGAATATTGAATACAACCTTGATTTAGAAAGAGTTAAAAGATGATACCTACAGTAGAAATGATGATGGTGATGGGCGTGATTGCGGCCACTGTTTTTCTTTTTATCGTTGAATGGGTGAGGGTGGACGTGGTGGCGATTATCGTCATGGTCTCCTTACCGTTGTTGGGGCTGGTTACCGCTCAGGAGGCGTTTGCCGGTTTCAGCAGCAACGCGGTGATTTCGATTATCGCCGTAATAATAATAGGCTCTGGACTGGACAGAACCGGAATAATGAATCAGGTTATCAAACCAATCGCCCGTTTGGCGGCTGGCAGCGAATCACGTCTTATAATACTTATTTCCGGCACCGTCGCCGTAATTTCGTCCTTCATGCAAAACATAGGAGCTGTGGCGCTGTTTCTTCCGGCTACCCGGAGAATCTGCAAGGAAATGAAGATACCAGCATCAAGGGCGCTTATTCCCATGGGATTTCTGGGGATTATCGGCGGTTGCCTGACTCTTGTGGGGTCAAGTCCGTTAATTCTTCTTAACGATCTTATCGCATCCAAAAACCTCGAGCCGTTCGGGCTGTTCGATGTGACTCCGATTGGCATAGCCCTCGTTATTGCGGGGCTTTTGTATTTCGTGTTTTTCGGCCGCTTGGTGTTGCCGGCCAGGGATGATTCAGGCGTGGTGGAGGATTCGGTAGATTTTAGTAAAAACTATCACACGGCCGAGGGGATATATGAATTAACGGTGCCTTCAAGTTACGAGTCGGATAAGAATTTTGAGGAAATGGGTGTACGCCAACAATATCTAATCACCATAGTCGCAATGGCAAAGCAAGGGGATGAATCTGAATCTGAATCTGAATCTAAAATATTCGCACCGACAAGAACAATGAAATTTGGTCCGGGAGATGCCATCGCGGTGGTGGGATCAAGCGAAAGCGTGAGGAAATTCGCGCATGATTACAACCTTATCTTAAGAGACGAGTTGGACGTCTTTCAGGATGATTTGGCCACAGCAAGCGCAGGGATGGTGGAGGCTATAATTCATCCACGATCCCAACTTGAGGGAAAAACGTTGAAGGAAGTTCATTTCCGGGAAAAATACAAGCTAAATCCCATCGCGATAAAAGGCAGGAAAAAAGTTTATTACAAAGGTCTTTCGGATGTTTTGCTACAGCAGGGTGACGTAATTTTGCTGCAGGGTTTGTGGACGAATTTTTCTATTTTAAAAGCCTCCCATGATTTTTCTTTCATCACTCCTTTTGAAGTTGAGGTGGTTAAATCACAAAAGGCCAAAATGGCTGTTTTAAGTTTTGCCATAGCCATCACCCTCGTGGTATCCGGCTATGTAAAACTATCGGTTGCGCTGATGACGGGAGCGCTGGGAATGGTTCTTACGCAGGTTTTGACCATTGACGAGGCGTATAAAGCGGTTGACTGGAGGACGGTCTTCCTTCTGGCGGGTCTGATCCCCCTGGGTGTGGCGACGGAACAGTCCGGGACGGCGCAGTTGATCGCAACCCATGTTCTAAACTTCGTCGGCGATGTCTCTCCCATAGCCCTCCTTGCGTTGATAGGGTTTCTTACGTCGATGTTCACGCTTGTTGTATCCAACGTTGGGGCAACGGTGCTGCTTGTTCCGCTCGCCATCAATATGGCATTCGTTGGAGGAGCGGATCCGCGCATGGCCGCTTTGACGGTGGCCGTGGCCGCTTCCAACACTTTTATACTTCCTACGCACCAGGTTAATGCGTATATCATGGGGCCGGGCGGATATAAAACGGTCGATTATGTAAGAGCCGGCTCGATCATGACAGTTTTGTTTTTGTTCGTCATGATTGGAACAATGTATGTTTTTTACGGCATTTCAGGATGAGCGCGATCTTCAGCATATTCTGAGAGTTTATCGAAGGGCGGAGTTTGTCTAAACGTTCCCAAGTTTTTTTCAACGTCATACAAACGCCCGAAGTAAAACAGCGGCCAGGCCGAAATAAATTAACAGACCGGCAATATCCGCCATGGTAAGCACTATCGGCCCCGCGCCCAGAACCGGATCGACTTTAAGTTTGTGGAGTATAAGCGGTACCATTGTCCCCATCATGGAAGCGAAAGCCATGGATGCGAACAGTGACGCGCCGACCACGATACCTATTTCGGGCTCGACGTTTATTGCGGTGGCTATTGCGCCGATCAGAGTTCCGCAAAAAACCGCCATAGCGAATCCCACCCGCAGTTCTTTTAATATGAAGTGACGGATGCCGGAACCGTTGATCTTTCCAAGCGAAAGGCTTCGTACCGCAATAGCCGAGCTTTGCGTGCTTACGTTGCCGCCCATTCCCAGTATGACCGGAATGAAGGCGGCCAGCGAGACGGTCTGTTTTATCGGCGCGCCCAGCGCGTTGATGATGGCTGCCATGAAAATACCGCCCACAAGAGAAGTCAAAAGCCACGGCAATCGGTAACGGGCCGCGTTAAGCCATGAGGCGGATTCGAATTCCTCATCATCGGTACCGGCCACTTTCAGCAGGTCTTCCGTATCGATTTCCGTGATGACATCCAGCACGTCGTCGTGGAGAATGCGTCCCAGCAGACGGCCTTCCTCATCCACCACCGGCAGCGAGACTACATCGTATTTTCTGAAAATTTTCGCTACCGTTTCCTGGTCTCCCGTTACGCCGACTGAAACCGGATCAGGGTCCATGATCTCCCTTATCGGTTTGCCGGGCGAGTGGAGTATGAGTTTTCGCAGCGGCACCGTTCCAACGAGCCGGTTAAAACTGTCCATAACGAAAACGTTGTGGAGTTCTTCAACGTCTTCGGATTTCGAGCGTATCACACCGATGGCATCCTGACATGTCTGCGTATCGTGCAGCGATACCAGCTCCAACTGCATTATCCCGCCCGCTGAATCTTCGGGGTAATCCAAAAGCGAACGGACTTCCGCCGACTCCTGCGGTGGCAGCTCTTTAAGAACTTCCCTGGCCTGCTCGTCCGACAGGTCGGAAACAAAATCGGCGGCGTCGTCGGAATCCATCTCCTCCACGATTCCTGTAATCTGGGGCGTAGTCATTTTTTCGAGGAGTATTTCACGATTCTCGTTGTTGACGGTGAGAAGGATTTCCGAGGCGGTTTCCGGCTCCAGCTTTTGGAACACCTCTATCTTCAGTTTTTCGGGGAGTTTTTCTATGAGTTCGGAAACGTCGCCGGGGCGCATTTGTCCCAGCCTTTTATCGAGGTTTTTAATATCCAGTACGCCCTCGATAAGTTTTTTTACGAGCTCGTCTTCAATTTTCTCTTCGGTCATGTGAGGCATTATAAACCACTTCCATCTGGAACGGCCTGCAGCCGTAAAATGAAAAACGAGAAGTCGCGGCAATCACAGGCAGAAGCGCCCGTACCGCTGCCGAAAGATTTTTTCGTCCCGCTTTTGTATGAATAAAGCGGGCTGAAATCTACGCCGTTATATGGAAACCAGAGTCAATTTTCAACAAAGCTTTTAAGCCGTTTGCTTCTTGACGGGTGTCGAAGTTTACGGAGGGCTTTTGCTTCGATCTGCCGTATTCTTTCCCTTGTTACGTCGAATTCCTGTCCCACTTCTTCCAGGGTATGTTCCGATCCTAGGCCGATTCCGAAACGTTTACGCAAAACCATCTCCTCACGCGGGGCTAGGGACTGCAGCACCTTTGCGGTCTGTTCCTTCAGGTTCATATTGATTATCGCATCCACCGGCGAGATGGTCTTTTTGTCCTCTATGAAATCACCGAGGTGTGAATCCTCCTCTTCGCCGATTGGGGTCTCCAGCGAAATCGGTTCCTTTGCGATTTTCAGCACGTTGCGAACTTTGTCGACGGGTAATGACATTTTTACCGCAATCTCTTCCGGTTTGGGTTCGCGGCCAAGCTCCTGAACCAGAAGCCTGGAGGTGCGGATGAGCTTGTTTATTGTTTCGATCATATGCACCGGTATTCGGATGGTCCTGGCCTGATCCGCTATTGCGCGCGTTATAGCCTGACGTATCCACCACGTCGCGTAGGTGGAAAACTTGTATCCTCTGCGATACTCGAATTTTTCTACGGCCTTCATAAGGCCGATGTTTCCTTCCTGTATGAGGTCGAGGAACTGCAGACCGCGGTTGGTATATTTTTTTGCAATCGACACGACAAGCCGCAGGTTTGCTTCTGCAAGTTCGCGTTTCGCATTCTGGTTTTCACGCAACCCCCTGTCGATATCCTTTTTAACGTTTGCAAGGGATTCATGGTCCATGCCTATGTTTTTTTCCAGAGCTTTAAGCTGCACCCTTTGAACCTCCAGATTTTTCTCAAGTTCCTTTTTCTGGGAGGTCGACAGATCCTTACGCGGTTTTCCATCGGCGACGTATAACCTTCCATTGATCCTTTTAATTTCGCTGTTATGGCTGGAACATGCCCCATTGTACGCCTTGATGGAATCGGTGATAAAGTCCAGCTGTTTCTGGTTCAGGTTGACCTCCACCACCGCTCCATAGAGGTTCTGGAAGTACTTGTCGCGCTTTTTAACTGTTTTTTCCCTGTCCGCTTTACTGAGTTTTTTCAGTTTCGATTTTCTAAGCGCTTCGTTCCATTGCTTGAAAATCTGCCGGGTCCTGCGAATAACTTTTACAACGCGCTTTGTTTCCGTTTGAGCCTTGTTGTCGGAGGAATCCTCCACGTCCGACCAGTTTACGAGCGGCTGGATGTTGATCTCTCCGGATTTCAGCTTTTCCAGTTTTTCAGACAAAATATCAAGAGTAACTGGACACCTCGTCATCGATTCCAGAACGCTGTTTTGCGCCGCCTCAATCCTCTTGGCTATAACCACCTCCCCGCCTCTTGTCAGAAGGGGGATGCTGCCCATCTCCTTCAGGTACATCCGCACCGGATCCTCGGACGAAAGCGATGTGACGGCGGTACGCGCACGAACGGCGCCACGCGCCACCGGGCCGCGCTTTCTGCCGGGAACTTTCATTTTTTTTGTGGCTGCCGCTTTTTGGGGAGTTTCCACGTCAACCACTTTAATGTTCTGCTCCTTCAGAACGGAGACTATTTTCTTTCGTTTGTCGGCTTTGAACTTTTTTGACGGCAAAACCGAATTGAACTTTTCCATGGTTACGAACCCCTTTTTTTTGCCTGCGTTCACAAGCGTTTTAACTTCGGGCAAACCCTGAATACTTATATTTTTCATACCAAGCTCAGACTCCTAGATTTATTCAAAAAACCCAATAACACAAGCCCTACATTATACCATGGATTAGTTAAGTTTCCGATAGTTTTCTTCCAAATGCAGGAAATCTTCCCGACGGTTTCCTTTTGCTTCGTTTTTCATCTTTTCTATCAGTCCCTTTCGCGCTCGAAACCTGACGTGGGCAAGGAAATCTTCCACATTCTTATCCATGTATTCCTCCTCGTAAACGCTGTCTTTCATCATCAGTTCACTCATGGCGCGCCGTATTTCATCGTTTTCAACATTCTCCATTACATCGCTAACCGACTGCCCGGCCCGGAGTCCGTCGGTTACAATGGTAAAAATCTTCCGGTACACGGGATCATCAAAATCTTCCGAATTCAGCTCCGTTAACTTCGAGGCCGCTATCTCAGGATGATCCAGCATGATCCGCACCAGTATTTTCTCCTTTTGTGATTCCTTGCGTGATTGCGGGCCGGTTTGCCTCCCGTACTGCCCATACTGCGCGGAATCGCGTTTTGATCCGCCTATCCGGTTTCTTATATCCGACGCCGGTATCTTGAGTCTTTGCGAAACCTCCTCGATGTATCCGGCGCGTTCGATGGGATCCTTTATGCAGGCCAGTTCCGGTAAAAGGGAACGCGCCGCGTCTGCCCTGCCTTCGGCTGTATCGATATCGTATCGACCGCATGCAAGCTCTATCACGTAGCTGACATAAGGTTTTGCGTTCCTTACTACTTCTTCGACGGCCCTGGCGCCGCCGCTTCTTACAAGCTCATCCGGGTCCAGGCCTTTCGGCAATATCGCCACGTTTGGACGTATGGCCTGTTCCATTGCGATCCGCGTGGCTCGCGCGGCGGCTTTTCTGCCTGCGTCGTCGCCGTCGAAAATCATAACGAAATTGCCGGAAAAACGCTTTAACGTCCTGCAATGATACGAGGTAAACGCCGTGCCGGCGGAGGCGGCAACGTTTTTGATTCCTGCCTGGTAAAGAGATATGGCGTCGGTATATCCTTCGACCACCAATACCTGGTCCGCCTTCCGAACGTGCGCGGCGGAAAGGTTAAGCCCGTAAACTGTCTTGCTTTTATTATACACCTTGCTGTCGGGTGAATTAAGATACTTCGGCTGGCTTGCGTGACGGTTCCCTGAACCGGTTTCAGACTGTTTTGGTTCCGTGCCGCCGGTATCATAATCAAGCAGCCGACCGCCGAAAGCTATGACGCCGCCTTTTTCATTGAATATCGGGAAAATTATCCGGTTGCGGAATCGGTCGATATAATTACCCTTTGAACTTTTTTTAATAATCCCGGCTTTTTCGATATCCTCCGGTTTGAATTTTTTTTGCAGATACCTGAAACACGAATCCCACCCATCCGGCGCATAACCCATATAAAATGTCTCAAGCGTCTCTTTTTTAATCCCCCTCTTTTTTATGAATGCCGCAAGCGCGCCTGCTGCGGATGCCGAAAGAAGCTGTTTGCGGTAAAAACCGGCTGCTTCCCGGTTGATTTCGTAAAGTTTTGAAAATTCCGAATCCGCCTCTTTTTTCGGCAGTGATATTCCGGCGCGGTCGGCAAGCATATTCAGCGTTTCGGTAAAAGGCAGGTTTTCGTATTTCATTACGAAACTGATGGCATTGCCGCCTTCCCCGCATCCGAAACAGTGAAAAATCTGTTTTGTGCGGCTTACGCTGAACGATGGAGTTTTTTCCGTATGGAAGGGGCAAAGCGCCGCGTAATTGGCGCCGCTTTTCTTTAGCGGCAGATACGAAGAGATCACCTCGACAATATCAACCGCGTTTTTTACGCGCTCTATAACATCCTGGGAGTAGAGCATCAAAACCGCCTCTTGCTGAGATTACTCAAAATTAGCGCCGGATAAACAAAAAACTTGTTTTAAAGCTTTTAAAGCAATGGAGCTTTACCATGGATACGATGTACGCACGTAATGTTGATATTCAGACCTGTTTAGAATGTCTATCGTGTCCGCCAAAATTTAAAACGCTATAGTTAAACCCAGCAACCCCTGAAATACAAAAATCCCGGCAATTGGATAAAAAAAACCGGCGGCAAGCTCAGGCCGCCAGAATTTCCTTAACTATTCTGCTTACCGTACGGCCGTCGGCACGGTTACCTGCATCGGCCATGACTGCCTTCATTACCTGCCCAATTTGTTTAATTGTCGGCGAGTCGAGCCCGGCAAGGACGGATTTCACTTTTTCGCGTATTTCGCCCTCCGTCATCTGAGCCGGTAAATACCTTTCTACGAGAATTTCGATTTCGGCGGATTCCTTGTCCGCAAGATCCTGCCTGCCGCCTTGCTCGAAGAGCCTTTTAGACTCCCGCCCTTTTTTCACCATGCCGGAAACTACGCCTATAACGGCATCGTCATCAAGCTCGCGGCCAGTCTCGATTTCACGGTTTTTAATCTCAGATTTCAGCATACGCAACGATCCGACAGCTATCCTGCCGAG
>BTTC01000054.1:0-9303 GCA_036244935.1 bacterium
ACCTCATCGCGCGTGAACGGTATTTCGTACCCCAGTATTGCGGCGGACTGAAATAACCTTTCGACGTGATCCCCATGCCGGAATATCGCGGAGCCTTTTTTAGTTTCATAGCGTCTTATCCCCTCGAAAACGCCCGTGCCGTAATGAAGGGTGTGGGTCAGAACATGTACTTTAGCATCGGTCCAGGGTACGAATTCGCCGTCCATCCATATAAAATCACTCCGAGGCAGGGTCATAAGCACAATAATCTAGCCGGTTTAAATGACTGTTGTCAAACTTCCGCGCCGGCCTTATGCTGGTAGATGAGGCGAAAGCCCGGTTCGTCGAGGTTTATAAACATGATCGATACAAGGAGTGATACCCATGGAAAATACGATTAACGAATCCCAGCTATCCCACAAAAGCTGCAAACCGTGCGAAGGCGGCGTGGCGCCCATGACCGAGGATGAAATAAAGGCAAAACTTGACATGATCGCCGGGTGGAAATACAAGGACGGCTGCATTGAAAGGCGCTTTTTATTCAAGGACCACTACGAAACTATTGCCTTCGTAAACGCGGTTGCATGGATATCCCACGCGCAGGGGCACCACCCGGATATGCTGGTCGGTTACAACGGATGCAAGATTCGTTACTCCACGCACTCCATAGGCGGCATGAGCGAAAACGACTTCATATGCGCGGCCAGAGTGAATTCGCTATTGTCACCCTGAGCTTTTAAAGCATATTGCTTTACCATGTATACGATGTACGTGCGTAATGTGTTGATATTCAAGTCTGTTTGAATTTTTATCGTATCTGCTAAAACTTAAAACGCTATAGTGGTTCGTCCTTCGGCAGGCTCACGGCAAACAGCTCACCATGACAGCCGGAGATTTGTCGCCCTGAGTTTATCGAAGGGCGGCTGTTCGGCGAACTCGCGGCAAACAGCTCACGGGGTTTTCCACTGGGCGATCGCGCTATGTTATTTTTGACGCGCGTTTTTAATTACGCTTACCGCCTCGTCGACGCTATCGACAACGGTTAAATAATCCATATCGTTTACGTCTATGAACCCGTCCTTTTTGAGCCGCGTTTTTATCCAGTCCAAAAGTCCGGCCCAGTGCTCCGAATTCATAAGCACCATGGGGAAGCGTTTTATCTTTTTCGTTTGCATCAGGGTTACGGTTTCAAAAAGTTCATCTAGGGTGCCGTAGCCGCCCGGCAGAAAAACGTATGCGGTGGAATATTTCAAAAGCAGCACCTTGCGGACAAAGAAATGGTTGATGGTTATAGAGGGGTCCGTGTAGGGGTTTGTCGTTTGTTCATCGGGAATGGAGATGTTTATACCCATAGACCTGCCGTTTGCATCGTGGGCGCCTCGATTGGCCGCCTCCATGAGTCCCGGCCCTCCACCCGTAAGGACGGCGAAACCGTTGCGTACCAGTTCCTGGCCCAGCTTGCGGCCCATGTCGTACTTGGGGTCGGCGGGGTTGGTTTTGCTTGATCCGAATACGGAGACAAACGGGCCCTTGTCCATCATTATCTTGAAGCCCGCTACGAACTCCGTGAAAATGGAGCGCAGCTTCCGCACTTCCTTTTCGGTAAGGTGATCCGGGAAATCTCCGTAAATCCCGGCCATGGGATCAGTTGTCGAATTATGGTTATTTTTCATAGATTTTATATTACTCCTGAATTGGAAAAGAACATCATCACACCTACAGTCTGACACATATCAACGGCGGTGCAAAGCGCTTGTGCGTGCACGTCCGTGGAAATTAATATAAAATCCCGGCTGTGGCGAAGCTCAGCGTGGATCTCATCATATTCGATCTGGACGGAACTCTGATAGATTCCAAGAAGGATATCGCCTATGCCGTAAACCGGACTCTTGAAGGGATGGACTTGCAGCCAATCCCGGAACGCACGGTTTACCAGTACGTGGGTAACGGCGTAAGGCCGCTTATAGAGCAGACGTTGAGAGGATCCGGCAAGGAAACCGGAATCCCTGAGGCGATCAGGCTTTTTCAGAAATTTTATACAACCCACCTGCTTGATAATACCGTTATGTTCGACGGCGTACCGGAAATTTTAGAGCATTTTCAAAACCTGGGAAAAAAAATGGCGGTTGCAAGCAACAAGCCGTATCGCTACGTAAAAAAAATCATGGACGGACTCAACATGACCCGCTTTTTTTTGTCGGTAAAAGGAGGCGACTCGGTAGAAATGAAAAAACCCGCCCCGGAGATGCTTGACGCGGTAATCAACGAAACGGGCGCAGACAGAAAAAGCTCGGTTTTCGTCGGCGACAGCGGGATAGACGTCCGCACCGGCAAGAACGCCCGTATAAAAACCGTGGGCGTAACATACGGTTTCCGTTCCGCTGAGGAGATCATGGAAAACAAACCCGATATGCTGATAGATTCACCGCGTGAGCTGAAGGAAATTATTCTATGAATAAAAACCCTGTTCGTACCGGACAGTGCAATATGTGCGGAGAATGCTGCAGGAAGTTGAGAATCACCTCCGTATTAAGCCACATTCTGGATCAGCACGGTACTATGGAAGAGGCAAAAACCTACTATTCCTATCGAGGTATACGCCTTGCCGAAACGAATAAAAAAACCGACCGCGTGCTTATGGAAATTGACGTACCGTGCAGCAAACTTACGCAGGATAACAAATGCCTGCTGCATGTGCATGTGCATGAAACCCCCGAAATAAAACCTTTTATATGCCGCCGTTACCCGTGGTATGTGGACGATCAGGAAGACTGCGGATACTCGTTCGAAGTAAGTACAAAATGACTTTTTATATGCCGCCGCTACCCGTGGTGTGTGGACGATCAGGAAGACTGCGGATACTCGTTCGAAGTAAGTACAAAATGACTTTCCTACATTCACCGCTACCCGTGGTGTGGACAATCAGGAAGACTATTTTAAAACTCAATAAATACGACAAAAGCCGTAGTTGATATCATTAGCCGCCTGCCCGGTATGTGGGAGGTACCGTAAAGGAGAAAACGGGCAGGCGGTTGGGACGGAGAGGCTCGACGAAAGAAACAATGTTTATTTGATTTAATCTCACGCTATAAAAATCATACAGATGTTCGTATTTCATAATAAAATTTCAATATTCAGTAGTACAAATAACGTGCCATATTGTAACCGTTTGATATTGCAGATGATATTCCCGAGTTTTTTTTAACCGTACAATATTATTCGTAAAATCGCGAATAAATTTTCACGCCTTGACGGTTTATCATAAATCAGTTGATGTTAAATCAATACGTTATACGTAATAAAGTGCGAAAAATTTTTCTTGTTGATGTGGAATTTGATTTCCACATCACTGAGTCAATATTTTATAACCTGTTTTCTTTCCCATGCGTGACGATCTTGCGGCTGCCGCTTCACCGGTGTGTATCATCCATCTGGTTTATAATTTGAACATGGCTTTAAACGTCGATTCTCAAAACCGGTTATATGACGTCGTGATACTTGCGGGCGGCAAGGGCAAGTACGCAAAATTCACGAAAGCGTCGCCGAACAAGAATTTCATTAAAATAAAAAACCGGCCGCTTTTTATTCATGTTCTTATGGCGTTTCTGGGTAGTAACCGGGTGGGGCGTATTTACATAATCGGCCCGAAAGCGGACATAGAAGCAGAGCTTTCAAAACTTCCTTCGGGGGCGGCTCCGGCGGATAAGGTTATTCCCTTTCAGGAATCAAAAAGGATCGTTGAAAGCATAATGAAAACATTTATCGCCTCCATAGACGGTTACCGCGAAGGGGATGAGGAATGCAATCTGGCCGTGAGGGAAAAGCCCATCGTCGTCATGTGCGGCGATGCGCCGCTTTTAACGCATCAGGAAATCGACCAGTTCCTTGACGGATGCGATACGGATAAGTACGACTACTTCCTCGGCATGACCCCAAGCGCAACGCTTGAATATTACGAACCGAAGGAAGGCAAAGACGGAATAAAAATGATCTATACCAATTTTGCCGAAGAGCTTTTAAGGATAAACAATCTTCATATCGTAAAGCCGTTCAAGGTGAAAAACCGACGGGATTTCGAGGAAATGTACAACATGAGGCACCTGAGGGATTTTATAAATGTTCTACGCTTCGGCTATTCCCTGGTAAAACGCCATATGAAGTTTAGCGACTGGGTAAACTGGTTTAAAATAATACTGGCTATGTACCTCAGGAGGATGGGGTTAACGGCCGCCGCCGATTATCTGAGGCGGAATATCACCATGGGAAGTACGGAAAAAGTCGCCGGAAGTTTGCTGGGCACACGCGCAAAAATAGTTGTAACAACTTACGGCGGCGCGGCGGTGGACGTGGATATGGAAAAATCCGTCATCACCATAGAAAATAATTATGACGACTGGATGGAACACCAGCGCTCCCATGCTGCCGCTTTATCCATGAATAAAGCGGACTGAAAGAACCGGCGTCGCGCCGGGGCTGTCTTAAAAATAAAGGTGCGCGCGGATTTCGAAGTTTGCGTTTCTTAGCCGCTGCGCCATTAACACCGCCAAGTTGTGCATGAGTTTATACCCCAATATACGGTTGTTGTCGCACAAAGCGTAAAGCTTTTTGTAAGGCAGCCTGATAATCATGGTTGTTACGATCGCCCGTATGGTGGCCGAGCGTCTCGAACCGTCAACGAAGGCGACCTCTCCCAGTACGGTGTAGTCCCGTACCTTGCTTATGCGTCTTGAGGAGTCTTCATTATGAGTAAGTTTCAGTTCAATTCCGGCCGTTCCCTCCACGATTATCATGATATCGCGGCTGGTGTCGTCCTCTAAAACGACAATCTCATTCGGCTCGTACTCTTCCGCTTCGGCTACCCCTGCCAGCGCTTCTACGTCATCCCGCGTAAACCCGGAGGTAAACGCCTTCACTTTTTCAAGGTCTTCGATTATCCTGGGCTTTCCGTAATCAGAAACTGTTTTCGACATCCCGCAATTCCTCCTCCGTTAAAGGGTTTTCTTCAAGGCAGGCGAGATTTTCCCTCAACTGCGCTTCATCCTTAACGCCGACAAGCGCCGATGTTACGTTCGGTCCGGCAATTACCCAGTTGATCGCAAGATGCGTTAAAGTCCGCCCCATACGCGATGCGGCCGATTGCAATTTTTCCAGTTTATGATAAGCCGCCGCCAGAGTTTCTTTGCGGAAGATTCCCATACTCCCGCTCCTCCAGTCGTCGAATCGCGTATCGGGGGAATATTTACCGGTTAATAAACCCGACGCAAGCGGGCTGTAAGCTAACACTCCGATGTTGTTCTCGCCGCAAAGCGGCAGCAGTTCATTTTCCGCATCCCGTTCGATCATGTTGTACTTGGGCTGCAGCGAATCTATTTGCGTTACCTTCACGGCGCGGCGTAAGAGATCGGCGTCGAAATTGCTGAGGCCGATTGCGCGTATCTTGCCCTCCTTTTTCATCTTTGCCATCTCCTCAAGCGCCGGTTCGGGAGGGTCGTCGTCGGAGGGCCAGTGAATCTGGTAAAGGTCGATGTAATCGGTCATGAGGCGTTTCAGGCTTTTTTCCACCTCTTGGCGTATGGAATCCGGTTTCAGTATTTTCTTTATCGATCTCATATTGTTTTCAGTCCAGACAAGGCCGCATTTGGTCGCTATTACAACTTTGTCCCTGCGGTTTTTAAACGTTCGCCCTATCAGCTCTTCGCTGTGGCCGAAACCGTATACCGGCGCGGTGTCAAAAAAATTCATACCGTTATCAAAAGCGATTTCTACCGCTTCTACGGATGCCGCGTCGCCCTTTGATTTCCAAAAAGGTTCCCCGCCTATTCCCCACGCGCCGAAACCTATTACGGATACCTTGATGCCCGTCGAGCCGAGTTCACGGTAAATCAATAAAATCCTCCTGGTTAAACGTTAATTCTTTTTCGACATTTTTTTACATTATAAGGGGGAATCAAACCGAAAGTTAAAAAACTGAAAGCAGATATTACGCGGCGCGGTTGACGTGTTCTTTTTTGGTTATTAGACTGTCATCCTCATTATGGACATAAAAAATATAAAACGCGCCATTATATCCGTTTCCGATAAAAGCGGCGTGCTGGACCTTGCGCGCGCGTTAAAAGATTCGGATGTAGAAATTCTCTCTACGGGCGGCACGGCGAAGTTTTTGGCGGACGGCGGCGTGGAAGTAACCAATATCTCCGATTTTACCGGCTTCCCGGAAATCTTGAGCGGCCGGGTAAAAACTCTTCACCCAAAAATACACGGCGGAATATTGGGTAACCGCTCCGATGAAGACCACCTCCGGCAAATGGATGAGCATAATATAAAGCCGATAGACATGATTGTTGTAAACCTCTATCCGTTTGAACAGACCGTGGCCAAAAAACAGGTTACGGAAAAAGACGCCATAGAGAACATCGACATCGGCGGGCCGGCAATGATCCGCGCGGCTTCAAAGAATTTTCTGCACGTTGCGGTGGTAACCGACCCCGCCGATTACCCGTCCGTAATCGAGGCCGTCAACCATGCCGGGGGGCTGTCGCTTGAACAACGTAGAAAGCTTGCGGTAAAGGCGTTTGGCCGCACGTCGGAATACGACGCGGCCATACACGCCTATCTGTCCGGCACCGATCAACCGGACAGCGTAAGGATTGAATATAAAAGATGCGCTTCCATGCGTTACGGCGAAAACCCGCACCAATCGGCCGCTTTTTACGTTAAGTCTGAAGATGTCATATACACCGGCGAAAACCAGCTGCACGGCAAAGAACTTTCGTACAACAACATAGTCGATCTCGACGCCGCGTTACAGCATGTGCGTGAGTATTCCAAAACAGCCTGCGTAATCACCAAACACACAAACCCGTGCGGCGCGGCGCTGGATATTGACCAGACGCGGGCCTTCATCAATGCGAGGGATTGCGATCCCGCGTCCGCGTTCGGTTCCGTTATAGGCTTCAACAATACGGTAACGGTCGCTACCGCAATGGAGCTTTCAAAGCTCTTCGTGGAGGCGGTTATTGCCCCGGAATACGAGGACGAGGCTTTTTCCATACTTAAAAGGAAAAAAAATCTCCGCCTGATAAAACCAAGAATATTCAGGATAAAAGAAAAAACGGTTTTTAAAAACGTTACCGGCGGACTGCTTGCGCAAAGTCCTGACAACGTGACGTTTAAAGAAGCCGATCTTAAGGTAGTCACAAAACGAACGCCCACCGACGAGGAGATGAAATCCCTCAAGTTCGCCTGGACGGTTTCGAAGCACGTCAAGTCAAACGCAATAGTGTATGTCCGCGACAGTGTCACGGTAGGCGTCGGCGCGGGTCAGATGAGCCGCGTGGATTCCGCGGCGATAGCGGCATCCAAGGCGCAGTCGTCATTAAAGGGGTGCGTTATGGCCTCGGATGCCTTTTTCCCTTTCCGGGACGGCATAGACGCAGCCGGCAAAGAAGGCATCGCCGCAGTAATACAACCCGGCGGTTCTATCAGGGACGATGAAATAATAGAGGCCGCCGACGAACACGGCATGGCGATGGTTTTTACCGGCATCCGCCACTTCCGTCATTAGCCCGCTTTGCGGAATAGCCGTTTATCAGCGCAACTGGGGTTATAATCATCCTGCAATGAATCTTCAGGATGTTATCTTTTCGCTTGAGCGGTACTGGGCCGCAAGGGGATGCGTAATCGGCCAGCCCATCGACACCGAAGTCGGCGCGGGCACGTTTCATCCCGCTACGTTTTTACGTGCGCTCGGTCCGGAACCGTGGAAAACGGCGTACGTTCAGCCGTGCCGCCGCCCAACCGACGGAAGGTACGGTGAAAACCCTAACCGTCTGCAGCACTACTATCAGTTTCAGGTTGTGCTGAAACCGTCGCCGGACGACGTGCAGGATCTGTATCTCGATTCGCTCGGAAACCTCGGCATAGACCTTAAGGCTCACGACGTCCGGTTCGTGGAAGACGACTGGGAATCCCCGACGCTTGGCGCATGGGGGCTGGGCTGGGAGGTATGGCTGGACGGGATGGAGATAACGCAGTTCACCTATTTCCAGCAGGTGGGCGGCATTGATTTAAAACCCGTTTCCGCCGAGCTTACCTATGGCCTTGAACGGATAACCATGTACCTGCAAAACGTGGAATCGGTTTACGACCTAAAGTGGAACGATTCGGTAACTTACGGCGAAATTTTTCAACATGACGAAAGGCAGTTTTCAAAATACAATTTCGAACTGTCCGACCCACGGCTGAACACGGAGTTTTTTGAAAAACTCGAAGCGGAAAGTTTTAAACTGCTGGACGCTCAACTGATCCTGCCGGCGTACAATACGGTTTTGAAATGCTCCCACGCGTTCAACATGCTGGACGCGCGCGGCGCTATCTCGGTATCAGAACGTACGAAGTACATCGCCCGCGTGCGTAAACTCGCAAGCCGATGCGCCCGCGCTTACCTCGAGTGGCGCGGGGAACTGGGATTCCCGCTGCAGGTCTGAGGGTATGTGGCACAACCAGCGGTGGGATAGGAACGTACCAAATTTCCCATAACGTGTATACATTTAATGAAGAAATATCGATAATATCCAACAATGCCGCATTATAAAAAGGCTCCGATCCGCCCTGCGGAATTGTTTGCAGCGGTCCCATTTCATCGAAACAAACGACATGACCGCGCCGTGGTGGATCGCGATAGAGGCGGATTATGGCGTTTTTTTTGACTCGAATTCCGGATCGTCGCTTTCGCACCACGTCTGGCCGGTTAAAAAACGCAGTCCGTGCCGGACAAGAATCCGCCGTATCGTTTCGCGGCTTATCGATTCGGATCCTGAAAGTTTCCGCAGATGGGTTTCCAGTTTTGCTAAAGACCATGTAGTGAATCCGAGGCCGAGATCACAGGGACGGGAGGTGGCGTTTTTTATAACAAGATTCTCGATGTCTTTAGCGTAAAGTCTCGGCCGTCCCGGGCGCGTGCGATCCATAAGACCGTCAAGGCTGTCCGCTTGAAAACGCTTCACCCATTTGTGGGCGTTGGTGTAATGCAAATTGGCTATCCCGCTTGCCTCGGTAAGACCGTATCCGGCCGCCAACTGCCAGATGAGCATGCTTCGCCGATAAAATCCGGCTTGAGTGGTCGTTGATCGCAGAAGCCGCTGCAACTCCAGCAACTCTTTCGCGGAAAGGGATGGAAGAATAAATGGACGATTCATAATAGTTCGAAACCTCTGAAAAACTCTTTTGTTTTCGTGTAAATGTTTTAAAATTGTTTAAAACGAAAACGTAAATTTAAGGGGGTAGAAGTAATGCAGGTTACATTCGGTATGATTGAGGACCAGA
>BTTC01000055.1:0-9265 GCA_036244935.1 bacterium
GGCATACGCCGGTCCTTGCCAAAAGCCCTGGGCGTTATTCTGACGCCGGGAGGCGCCTGACGCCTTTTATATTCATTGCGGTCAACGAGTTTTACAACCTTTACCGCGTCGCGCTCACTATAGCCGAGTGATATTATCTCTTCAATACTTTTTTCGTCCTCAACGTAAAGCTTCAGTATGGGGTCAAGCGACGAATATTCAGGAAGCGCGTCGCTGTCCTTCTGGTTAGGCCGCAGCTCCGCCGACGGCTCCTTCTCAACTATCGAGCGCGGGATATCCGGCAGTTCGCTTTGTTTGTTTATCCAGTTCGCAAGCTCGTAAACCATCATCTTGGGCAGATCCTTGATAACGGCGAATCCGCCGGCCATGTCGCCGTAAAGCGTGCAGTAACCTACGCCGAGTTCGCTTTTGTTGCCGGTGGTCAGCACAAGGTGGCCGAACCTGTTGCTGAGGGCCATCATAAGCGTACCGCGTATCCTGGCCTGTATGTTTTCCTCCGTCGTTCCCTGTTCGTTATGCGTAAAAAGCTCTTTCAGCGCTTCGTCGAAACCGCCCATCAGATCGGTAATGGGAACCACGTCGAGCGGTATGCGGTAATTTGCAGCAAGCTCGCGGGCATCGGAAAGGCTTGCCCCGGACGAGTATGGCGACGGCATGGCAACGCCGCGAACGCGATCCCCGCCCAAAGCCGCCACCGCCACGGCAAGCGTCAGCGCGGAATCAATCCCGCCTGATATCGCAACAATCGTTTTTTCAAATCCGTTTTTATAAACATAATCCCTTACGCCCAGCACAAGCGCCTCGAAAACATTTTCCGGATAATCCAGCGACGGAGCCATGACCCGCGAGGGCGCGCCTGTTTTGGGTCCGCCGGAGCCTACCGGAAGGTCGACTATTAAAAGGTCTTCGCTGAACTGTTTGGCGGCGGCGATGATTTCACCCTGTCCGTCGCACACGAACGATCCGCCGTCGAACACCAGCTCGTCCTGCCCGCCTACGAGGTTGCAGTATGCCAGAGGTTTTTTAAACCTTTTTGCCCACGCACACGCCACCTTGCACCTTTCGGCTTCTTTTCCGATGTGGAAAGGTGACGAGGAGAGGTTCACTATTAATTCAACTTCCGCCGCTGCGCACAACTCGGCGGGCAGTCCGTCCCCAACCCATATGTCCTCGCAGATCGTGACGCCGCTCTTTACGCCCGCGGTTTCAACGGGCGATACGCTTTCGGCAGGAGAAAAATAACGTTCTTCATCAAAGACGCCGTAGTTAGGAAGATGAGTTTTGTGGATTACGCTTGTAATAAAACCGCCATTCAAAACGGCGGCGGCGTTGAACAGCCTGCCGCCCTCATGGTGGGGGAAACCGACTATGGCCGTTATGGATCTGGTTTTTTGCGCGATGTTCTCGACCGCTTGCGCGGCGGCCCTTATAAAATTTTTCTTGAACAGCAGGTCTTCGGGGGGATAGCCGCTAACAGCGAGCTCGGGGAACAAAACGATATCCGCCGACCTTCGGGCTGCGCGCGCCGCAGCGTCTATGATCTTTTTTTCGTTCCCGTTAAAATTGCCGACCGTGGGATTTATCTGGGCAAGCGCTATTCGGATCATCGCTTACCTGCGTACTTGATGTTCAGGTTCACCCCTTCAGCCTCGGTAAGCAAAAGGGTTACCGTACCGACGAATATATTTGCCTTGATTTTTACCGGTACCTTGTACTCGTCGTCAGTAAGCCACATGTAAATGGTTCCCCTGCTTTGGAACGCCCCCTCTAATTTGATCTTGGGTATTATCATAACCGTGTCTATTTCTCCGCCCATTATGCGTATTTTCTCTTTTTTTATAACCTTGACAACGGCATCGTAATTTTGATTGTCCTCGAACACCGAAAACTTCTTTTGCGTGCTCGGCTCCAGCGGCAATAAACGAGTGTAATAGCCGGCGGAAAGAAAATCCTGCGCGAATGGAACCAGCTCTTTTTCTTCGGGTTCCTTGCCGTTTTCAGTTACCACGGCAACTGCGCCATGATGGTCGAACTCCACGACCTTGTCCGTGGTTGTAAAACTTTCCCTTATCTTTACGACAAGCTTCTTCGACGCCCGGCTGTCGACATCCCAGTAGGAGTGAAAATAATCGTCCATGCGGCAAATTTGCGCCAGCGTATTGGCGGTAGCCGTATGCAGTTTCAAATGCATAAGGTTTTGGCCGGAATCACTGACCATCTCCGGTATGCTGAGTACCATCCTGCCCGCGTCGAACATCAGCCATGTTACGTTGTAGGTCAGCTTTTCACCCACGCGGAAAGGGAGCTTTCCCCCAACCTCGACCGCCCGCGCGGCGTTAACGCAGATATGCGGAGCGGTAAAAAGCGTCAGGCAGACGAGCGCTATTTTGTATTGGTAGCGAATACTATCGACCATAGGTCGAACTTCTTCATACGCGTACAGGAGTCTACCTGCAGGTTTACCGCGCCCATAAGCTCGGCGAGATTGAGTGTGTTGCGCCATCCGATTTTCCTGCAAACGGGATCGAAAGTTTTTTCCAGCCACGCCACCATTTTGTTGGAACTCATAAAGTGGTTGACCAGTACAACGGGCCTGTCCTTTTTACAAACGCGTTTCATTTCCGAAAGGGCCCTTACGGGGTCCGGCACTACGCTGATGAGGAACGTTGCGATTACGTGATCGAACGTATTGTCCTCGAAGTTGAGGTTGCAGGCATCCATCTCTCGAAGTTTTACGTTATCGAGTCCGTATTTCGCCACTTTCACCTCTGCTTTTTTCAGCATCGATGCGGAAAGATCTATGCCCGTGACTTCGCAGTCTCCGGGATAGCATGACAGGGCCATACCGGTACCAATGCCTACATCAAGCACTTTTTCGCCGGGGCTTATGTTCATGGAACTGATGGCATAACTCTGGCGCGGATAAAAGAGGTTTTTGAACGTGAAATCGTAAACGCCCGACCAGGCCCGATAAACTTTCTTGGTATAATCGTAATCCACTTTGCTCCCTTGAAGCCCTCAACAAAAAATTAAAGAACCTCGAATTTATCAACTGTCAGGCAGAAAATCAATTATTTCCGTTCCTTGCGTACCGTCGGGTTTTTTTAACATACCCCTTCATTAATGAAACAGGCCAGGCGCGTCATGAGTTTATCGAGCGAGCGAACCCTGCTTCGACAGGCTCAGGATGACATTTCATATCGTACGCAAGCGTACAAAAAAAGCGGGGCGAGGCTTCATTCAGGCCCTTTGGCGGATGATTTCCATGGGGTCTATAACGTCCGTTACGCGGATACCGAAACGCTCGTTAACCACCACCACTTCGCCGCGGGCAGCCAAAAGTCCGTTGATATAAATTTCTATCGGTTCACCCACGAGCTTGTCGAGCGGAACCACCGAACCCTCCGAAAGTTTTAGAATTTCCCGGATGGTAATGTCGGTTCTGCCAAGTTCGGCGCTTACGGTAAGGGGGATGTCCAGATATTGATCGAGTTCGATTTTTATTTCGTCGAGGACGGTTTTTTCCCCTTCGGTCTTCTCCGGCGGGATGGGAATCGATTCGTCATCGTCATCACCCGGCTGCCATTTCTCTTCTTCCTTATCTGCCATTTATCGAGCCTTATTAACTTCTTCTATATACCTCATTCTAAGCTCGTAAAGTGAGGAATCAAGAAATTTCTGCTCCTCATCGCTGAGGTTCCCCATAGTTTTTTCCTTAAGAATTCCCATTATGTCAATGGTCTGCTTGGCGAGTTCTATATTTTGCGGAACGTGGCCCGAAACCGGATCCTGGTATCCGCCGAGGCTCATGGCTATTGAAGAGCTTAAAGAGAGTATGAAAGAGGTAAAGGTTATCTCCGGCATTTTACCAGACATCTCACCCGATCCGGCGGATTCGGTCGAGTCCGGCTTAGTCTCCGCCGGGCGTTGCGGCGCCTGCTCTCCGCTTTCGGGTCTCTTTACTTCTTCTTCGGCGGAACCGCGCTTATCCCTTACAACGAAACCTTTTTCTTCCTCCTCCATAGGCCTTTATTATATATGCGAAAGGGTTAATTCTTTTTTCTCGTCCAACCGCTTTATCTGAATCTTCCCTTCAACGATTTCTTTCAGCGCAACATCGAACAGCGAAAGATTGCCCGGATCCACAAGCGGCTCCACGCCTCCCTGCAGTTGACGTATCCTCATCGCCATCGCGTTAACAAGCAGATAACGCTGTGGAATAACCTCTAAAGCCTTCGCAAAAAGTTGTAAATTAAACATACTTCGTTAACTCCTTTTCCATATAAAGGACATTCGTTTTTATTCTAAACAACACTGCCTGGTTTATACGAAACCGGCCCTGTATTGTTATCAACCTTGCTTTCAATATCCTCTTGGCAGGTTATGCAGTACCTTACAAAAGGACGCGCCTTCAATCGCGGTTTTTCTATGTTCTTTTCGCAGTTCTCGCAGATGCCGTAAATGCCGCCGTGCAGCTTGTCAAGAGCCTCGTCGACCATCCTGAGCTCTTCGGATGAGTGGTGACGCAGCGTCAGGGACATCTCCTGCTTGGACATCGTTTCCGCTACGTCCATTTCGTCTCCGCGTACCGTATCCATTTCCGTAACCCCCAGTGAGGCATCGGAAGAGAGAAGCTCCTTTTTGCGTTTCAATAATGCCGTCAGTAACTGTTTGTTTGTTTTAGTAATCATTATTAACTTTTACCACCTATAACGCTATTACATGGTTCCGTTTATTGCCGATACGTTTTCTAATAAACAGCCCGGCATACCCGGATCGATCTCAAACCGAACTTGGGATAATATTATATATCATCCTGAAAAGTCAACTGCCGAATTTTGGCGGCAACAGCAGCGTGCAGTAATTGAGAGTTTGCCTGAAGCTATGAAGGGAGTCGAAATACCGTTTGGCGCGTCGATTGGAATAAACCTTTAAAAAACGATATAATACGAACTATCAGGCAGGAGAATTGAAGGTTGTGAAAAACGATAGCGGTTATTGCGAAGACGATTTTGAAACCGTCATACCGATAGGAAACCAGACTGAATCTAAAGTAATTGCGGTCAGCGGAACTGGAGGCGGGGTCGGTAAAAGTTCGATTGTGGCGTTGGCCGCCGCATCCCTTGCGCGTCGCGGTCGGAAAGTTCTGATAATAGATCTGAATTGCGGCTCATCACCCCTTTGCCGCATGTTGGGAATGCGTTCACCGGCCGCATCGCTGCGCGGTTTTCTTGGTGACGGGAAAAAACTTATGTCCCAGACGGCGCAGACCCCAATCGCCAACCTCAGCTTTTTGCACAACGGGTCGATCCCTTCCGGACGGTACGAAAGGAGACTGAAAAGCGCTGGATTCTTCTCCAGAATCCGCGGTCTGGATTTCAATGTCATTTTGCTGGACGTGGGCCTTATCACGGACAGGGTGAAAATGGATTACTTCGCGCTTGCGGATCACAGGCTCATCGTGGCATCCCCGGATGATAACGGTCTGGACGGCATCGGCAAGCTGGTTCCCCTTTCGCTCGTAGGTTTTTTTGAAAACTCCGCGTGGTGGAAAAATAGCTCCCGAAGAACCGCGGGCGCGGTTATCAATAAATTGGTAAAGAATCCGGAAAACAGCATCTCCGGTATGGAAACCATTATCGAAAAAACATACCCGGACATGCTGGAAGGCTGGAGGCGCGCGGCAGGCAAGTTCAGCGTAGAGCTGCTGATAAACAAGATAGGCTACGGTGAACAGCTGGAAAAACAAAAAGCGCTGGTTTCCGGCTTGCTTGAAACAATCCCTTGCGGCAAGGTGAAAACGTATTTCCTTCCGGCTTACAGGTTTGTTGACGATGGCGTTCCGGGCAGCCTTTTGGACGGGAACGGTTTCAGATCCGCGATGGAAGCGGTGGTTCTTGACCTCCTTGATATCGATACGCTTGGGGAGACAAAGGAAAAAGAGATATTCTCCAGCGCATTCAGGGGCAGTCCCGAAAACGAACTGCAGCGCGAACTGGAAGCGAGAAAACAGCGTGAAGAGGACCGCATGGAGCGCGAAATTGAGCTGATAAGACAGGAGAAATACGAATCCATCTGTATGCGCCTGGATCAGAACATAGCCGAGCGGCGTAAAGCTGCAATCAAGGAACGGGAGGCCGAGTTTGCCGTATTCCGCAAGGACCAGGACAGGAGGCTGGGGAACGCGAAGCAGGAGAAAATAGCGCACTTGAACAGGCAAGTGGAAATGCGCAGGGCGGAACTCTTTGCCCAATTAGCCGAGGAGACCGAAAGAAAAACCTCGGTGATGGAACAAGAGATCGCCTCGCGCCGCGACGTATGCCTCGGGGAGATGGATGGCGAGCTGGAAAAATATTTCAGGAATCAAAAGATCACTCTGGACAAGGAAATACTGCAGCTCAGGAGACGTAAAGAAGCCGATATTGAAGAAGAGCTGCTTATTGGAATAAAGAAAGACCGCACGCGAAAGGAACTGGAGCTGGCGGGCGAAGTGGACAAGATCAGGGAAATGATATGGCAGCAGCTTGAAGAAAAACGTTTAAGCAAACTGATCCTGATAGACGACTCTATCAGCCAGTACCGGCAGGAAAAGAAAAAGGAAGTTGAAAAGGAGTGCCGGATCAAGCGCGAATTTCTTGATAACAGGAACAGGGAAGACGCCTCGCTTTTACGCGAGAACATGGTCATGGAAATCTTCAGGGACATTATGGAGATTTCGGCGCTTTTCGATACCGAGGATTACGATAGAAAAATCCGGCTGGTTCAAAGGATCGACAGGGAAACAAGAACTGCAATGGAAACCCGCAAGAAAAACCTCAACGTAGAAATGGCGCGCTACAAGGAAGGAAAAGAAAAAGAGCTTCTTGAAGAGGTACACAAGTTGAAGGAAGAGCGCAGGGCTACCTTCGCCAAAGAGCTGGATGGACTGCGCGAGAAGATGAAAGTGCAAATCGTCGAAGAAACGCAGGAAATCAGACGCAAACTTCTTGAGGAGATTGAAGACGACGTAAATAAACGCCGTATCGAACTCCTGAATGTGGTCGAGATGGAAACGCAGGAAGAAAGGGCGAAGCGTCAAACCGACCTGGAAAAAGAGATTGCGGCGCGTGAAAATGCTCTTCAAAACGAAATGCGCGTGAGAATAACGGCTGAAGAAAAACGGCTTTCAGGCGTAGTGGATGAAATCTTCAATTCAAAAAAGCGGGAAAAAGAAAAGATTCTTGAAGACATCGTAAAAGACGAAAGAAAAAAGAGGGTGCAGGAGCTGAACGAAAGCCTTACGCGCCACCGCCATTACATGATGGAAAACATCGACAACGAGATGCATCTGGTGCGGGAGCAGCATATGGAAAAACTCCGCGTGGAACTTTCGACGCTGCGGGAAGAAAAACTGAAACAGCTTGATAAAGACATGCAGGAAGAGATACGAAGAAAAACCGAGGCTGTTTCCGTATCCCTTAACGACATGAAAGTATCCATGCGCGCCGAAATGCAGGAAAAAATAGCGCACGAAGAAATCCGGCTGCGTAAGGCGATGAACGTCGGCCTGCAAACGGAGGTGAACGAACTTCGCCGCAGGGTCAAGAGCGACCTGAACGACCAGGAGATCCGCCTGAAAACCGAGATGAAAACCTCTATCGACGAAATCAAGAAAAAGCGTATCGAAAACTTCGATCGTGACCTGGATCTGCGGAGAAGCAAGCACGAGGAATATCTGAACGAGAGCAAGGAAAAGGAAAAGGTACGCCTTATTCGCGAACTGATGTCGCGTCTAAACGACGAAGAACAGGTACACCGCGAGCTTATGTATTCGCGTATTGAATACGAGCAGAAGAAACTGGATGACGAAATGGATCTGAGGCGAAAAAAGGCGGAGGACAAGGAGAAAAGGAAACTTTACGGTTGGATACAGCAGAAAAAAGAAGAAGCCGTCAGCAAGGTAAGGGCGGTCATAAAAAACGAGCACCAAAAACGGATGTGCGATATGCGGGAAACGTTGGGGGAAGAAAGGTCGAGAAAACTTGCGGAGCTTTCGCATGAAACAAGGCTGGACAGGCGGCGATACGTTGCGGAGCTTGATGGTGAAATGCAGAAACGCAAGGCCGGTATGATAGCCGAACTCGACTCCGAGATAGACGAAATGAAGCGGCGCAAGAGGGAAGAACTTGAGAGGTACATCGACGAAGAGACTAACTTAATGGAGAAAAACCTTGACGGCCGCTATAAGGAGCTTGTGATTAAAAAGGAGGAGTGGCTCAAGTTTGACACCCGCCGGAAACTGTTACAGATGAATGAATCCATCGAAAAAGAGATAGAAGCCGAAAAGGAAAAACAGATGCAAAAACGGCTCGTTGATATGGAGCTAGAAATAGCAACCCTGCGCCGGAAGAATAAAGCCGCTATGGAAGAAGAAAAATTGAAGATGCTCGTTTTTTTGCGAGAGGAAACCATATCGCGCAGGAACAGAATGATACGGAAGATGTCGGTCGACGTTAACAAAAAACTGAAGGTTCGCAGATCAGAGGTTGAAAGGGACATTGAACATTACCGGCACCGGCGGAAAAACATGCTGGAAAAAGAATTCGCAAGAGAGCGGCAAAAAATGCTGAAAAAATTTGAACGGGAACTTGAGCTTGAACACGACCGCAGACTCGACAATATCAACGCTGGACTGAAAGCGGAAGAAGCCGAAAGGCGGCAGGAAATAATCGAAGTCATGTTCAAGAAAAAGGCGGAGTTGGATCGCTTCTACGAACTGGAAAGAAGAAAATACTACGAAAGGCTGCAAAGCGAGCTTGTGCGAAACAAGGAGATAAGTACCGAGCATATTGAAGACGAACTGAGCCGCCTGAAAAATACATGGCGGCTCAATTAAACAAAATTACGCATTTTAACCTTTTACCTACTAACGCTTGGCTTTCACAAACCTGCCGGACCACTGTACGCCGGGCGCGTTGGGATCTGTTGGGACGTTGGCGGTATCCCATTTCAGCTCACCGCGAAGATATTTGTCTATAGACAGTGCGGCGTCTTTCGCCTGCCCCATTGCAAGGATGACAGTCGATCCGCCGGTTATGGTGTCGCCACCGGCAAAAACCGATTTTTTGCTGGTCTGGCAAGTGGACTCGTCCACCATCATTATTCCCCATTTGTTGATGCGCAGCTCGCTGTCGGTTGATGGAATGATGGGATTAACGCTGCAGCCGAGCGAAAACACCACGGTATCTATTTCGTCGATAAAAAATTCGCCGGTGCCCTTGGGTCT
>BTTC01000056.1:0-9238 GCA_036244935.1 bacterium
TAACGTTCAACCTGTGGTACAGATCTTCCCTGAACCCGCCCTCCTCAACCGTTTTTTCAAGATTGCGGTTGGTAGCGGCAATGAATCTTACATCTACAGGCATGGGCTTTCGGCTGCCGAGCGGGGTTATTTTTCCTTCTTCCAGCATCCGCAGCAGTTTCGCCTGCATCCTTGGGCCGGTTTCCCCGATCTCGTCCATGAACAGCACACCGCCGTCGGCCGCTTCCACAAGTCCCTTACGGTCGCCGTCGGCGCCGGTAAACGCCCCTTTCACATAACCGAAAAGCTCGCTCTCCATCAGATCCTTCGGAATGGCGGAACAATTTACGATAACGAAAGGTTTTTTTGACCGGTCAGAAAATTCATGGAGGTTTCTGGCTACCAGCTCTTTGCCGGAGCCGCTTTCACCGGTAATGAGAACGTTATAATCGGATGCCGCGGCCTTGCCGATCTTTTTATAAAGTTTTTGCATTGCCGGACTTCTGCCGATTATTTCGTATTTGTTCGCCTCTCTTGCGGGGGGTGACTGTACAGCCTCCGCGGATACGGCCATTGTGGAACGCTGCTCCATTCTTCTTATTGCCTGCTCTATTTCGCTGAGGTCAAAAGGTTTTACCAGATACTCGAAGGCACCCTTCTTTACGGCTCTGATGGCGTTATCCATGGTCGCTTCAGCCGTCATGACTACGCAGTAGCGAAGGTCTGTTTTTTCCTTCGTATATGTAAGGAGTTCAAGACCGTTGCCGTCCGGCAATCGTATATCGAAAAATGCGGCGAAATATTCATGCCGATCAAGCAGCAATTTCGCCTCACCCGCCGACTCCGCCATATCCACGCTGTATCCCATTTTGGAAATCGTTTTTTTAAGTACAAGGCGCAGAGTCGCCTCGTCTTCGACCACAAGTACGCGCTTCGGGTTTTTCATGGCAGGGGTAACGTAGTAGGAAATTTATTGCGGCTGCAGGCGGTCTTCCTGTACGTGATCGGGCCTCTCCTCTCCCGGTTCCGCAAGTGGTTCGGGCGGCTGCCGTCTGAATTCCAGCAGATCCTTTTCCAGCGAATTGATATGCTTTCTTTGCCTGCGGATGGCTGTGTGAAACCGTATATATTCCGCAATGGAAAACACGGCGGTTATGACCATCCCCAGAACCGTTGCCGCAAGCAGGCTGAAGAAAAAAGGTATCGGCCCGAAACTGTAATCGAAATAATACCGGATGGTCACTTCGGGCTCCATGTTTTTAACGGCAAACGTAACCATGAATATGAGTATTACAAAACCGAGGATGAACCTGACCGCAACCATCACATATCCGTGCGGGTATGGTTCATCAATGTTTTTCGCCGCCGTTTTCTTTTGAGATTCTCTTCGGCTTCTTCTTCGGTGCGGCCTTTTCCGACTTTGTTGTTTTCGACGGCGGTTGCGTATCCTTGGGCGGCGGCTTCGGCTCGTCGGGTTTTTGATAAGAGATTTGCGTTTTGGTTTTTTCCCATGCTTTGCCTATCTCCTCGGAAATCTCACCGCGCTCACCCGCGGTCTTTACTCGCAGCTCCTCAATTTTTTTATTGGCTTCTTCGATTTCCTTCCCTATACCATCGAGGTTCTCCACCTCCGCCTGTATGTCCTTGTCATCGTCGATTCCGGTTTTGCCGCTTTTCAAGACGTTATATACAAAGCCGCCCAGACGCGCCTGGGCAGATTCCCGCTTGTTGGAGTAACTTACTATCCTGAGTTTAAGAAGCAGGATGTCCTTTTGCTCCCAAGTCTGGTTGTAAAGCAACCCGCCGAGTTTTTTGACGTCATTCCACATGGCTTAAACCGGCGCTTACGGAAGCGGCGCGGTTTTTTCTCCTATTGACTCTAAAATTTCCTGAATCTCTTTTTTCATCGCTTCAACTTTTTTTAGTTTTTCAGGGTCATCCTTCAACTCGCCTGAGTAATCGTTCAAAACCTGAAGTGTGCGCGTCATCTCTATCTTGAGCGACTCAACGTTCACTCCGCCGCCGGACAGCGCTTTTTTATCGCCGATGCCCGGACCTTCCATCTTGTAATAGTATGCCCCTGCCGCAAGTATAGCGACAACCGCAACCACTCCCACCGCTATGGCTATTACCTGTTTGAAAAAACCGCTGCCGGAGCCTGAATCACTTTCGGTGTCGGACTGTCTAACGGTGTATACCGGCATGGCCGATGGCGGATCCGGCTTTTCTTCCGATTTGGGGTTGTCCCTTCCGCCACCCGGCTCGGGCGGCATATCGGGAAATCCCATGGACGGGGAGTTTATATCCATAACAATGATTTTATAAAAATTAACCGTATTTGCACAACCTTTTATACATAATCTCTTATTCTACCCCGCAGAAAGGTATACTTGCGTTCATGGGCGCAATAATCGGAATCACCGCCGACCTGAAAACTCTCAACGAAGGCAAAAAGGGCAGGCACGATATACTTTATGTAAAAAAGGCGTTGGCCGATGCGGTTGCCGCCGCCGGCGGGACGCCGGTTATCGTCCCGTTTGCCACGTCGGGGTTTTTTTACGCGAAAAAGATTATGGACAAACTGGACGGGCTCCTGATCTCCGGCGGTGACTTTGACATAGACCCTGCTGTTTACGGTGAAAAACGGCACAAAAAACTCGGCCTTATAAAACAGGAGCGCACGCTTTCCGAAATCTTCCTGCTTAAAGCGGCGCTGAAAATGAATAAGCCGCTACTTGGCATCTGCGGCGGGCAGCAGCTTATAAATGTCCACTTCGGCGGAACGCTGTACCAGGATATTCCGGGGCAGAACAAAGCGGCGAAGGATCACGAACAAGACGGCAGTCCCACGAAAGCGTCGCACATGGTCAAAATTCTGGATCGTACGAAACTTGCGCGGATTGTTAAAAACAAAACGCTGAAGGTCAACTCCACGCACCACCAGGCGGTTAAAGAGCTTGGTAAAACGCTTGCCGCAAGTGCGCTGTCGCCGGACGGTATCATCGAGGCGGTTGAATCAAGGGACGGCCGTTTCATACTCGGTGTGCAGTGGCATCCCGAATTTCTTGTACGGTACGAACCTCACCTTATGATTTTCAAAAAATTCGTAAAGGCCTGCTCGTAAGAATTGTTCAGCAACCGGAAACATACCCTGTTTATGCAAAACATCTTTGCGTGTAAAATGCGGCATGTATAAAAGGTATAATATGCGACTTTAAAATGAAGGAGGGACGGTCAATGAACACTGATCTGGGTTTGATAAACGCCAAGGCGCAGCAGCAAAGCGCTTTTGTGGAAAAACTTTACGACGAAGTCGGCAAGGTTATAGTCGGCCGCAGGAGTCTGATTGAAAAAATTGTGATGGCTATCCTGTGCCGCGGTCACGTTCTGCTGGAAGGAGTGCCGGGCCTTGCAAAGACGCTTGTCGTCACCACCCTGTCACGCACCCTTAGGCTCGGCTTCGGCAGGATACAATTTACGCCCGACCTTTTACCAGCCGACCTTATCGGCACGCAAATATACGACGCAAAGGCGGGGAGCTTTCATATAAAGAAAGGCCCGATTTTTACCAATATCATCCTTGCCGATGAGATAAACCGCGCACCCGCCAAGGTGCAAAGCGCGCTCCTTGAGGCGATGCAGGAAAGGCAGGTGACGATAGGCGGACAGTCTTTTAAATTGGAAGAGCCGTTCATGGTGCTTGCAACGCAAAACCCCATTGAGCAGGAGGGTACATATCCGCTGCCGGAAGCGCAGGTGGACCGGTTCATGATTAAACTCAAGATCGATTACCCCAGTAAAGAAGACGAGATGGAAATCGTAAAGCGTATGTCATCAGGCCGGAATGCGGATATTACGCCGGTGATATCCGCACAGGAACTCATGAAAGCCCGTGAAGTCGTCAACGAAATTTACGTGGACGAAAAGATATACCGCTACGTGATCGACATCGTAACGGCATCCAGAAAACCGTCCGACTACGGTATCAAGATAGGCGGTTTGATCGAGTACGGCGCATCGCCGCGCGCGTCCATCTACCTGACCATGGCGGCGAAGGCGTACGCATTTTTATGCCGACGCGGATACGTTACGCCCGACGACGTGAAGGCGGTGGGACTCGACGTTATGAGGCATCGGATAATCCCAACCTTCGAGGCGGAGGCCGAAGAGCTGAATACGGACGATATCGTCAGGGAAATTTTCGATCACGTTCAAGTGCCATAGATTAATCAAGTAACTAAGGTTTAATAAATGTTTATCGATGGCGTAGGAATATCGGGTTATAAAAGTTTCCGCAAACTTCAAAGGATTGGTCCTTTTGACAAGGTAAACCTTTTTATTGGTAAGAATAATTCTGGTAAATCTAACATTTTATCTTTTTTAAAAAATCATTACGCTGAACTTGTCAATATTTTAAGAAAAGGTAATGGTGGAATCTTAAACCTCCAAGACCAAGAGTTTGACGTAAATAGAGACATGAAAAAAAGAGATATGGCATTTTCATTAGGAATAAAAATTGGTGGTATCAATTATGAAAAACTTCTCGATAAATCTCAAGGCGAAAAAAGAATAAAAAATTCAATTGAGAAAATACTGAACTCAAAATCCCTCGCTCCTGATGGGGAATGCGCATGGTTTGATTATGACCCAAAGAACAATCATCATCTATCAAAGGAAATAATAGAAAAAATTAAAAATGAAAATATTTTGGGTGACTATGAATGGGATAAGTGTATGAATAAAATAACTGGTATATCACGGGGTTCTTTTGACAAGATATACCACACAATTCAAAATCTATCCCCTGCTTACCTCGATCCTCCGGAAATAGAAATGGTTATCGCGAAGCGTGAAGTGGAAAAACCTCGGCAAAATAATTATGGTTTTGGTGGTGAGGAGCTAAGAAATCTACTCGGAAAATTGCAATCACCTGATATCCCAAACCAGCATAAAAAGAAATGGTTTAAAGATATAAATGGTCTTCTGAAGAATGTTACAGGTAATGAATTGATACATCTTGAGATACCAAGCGAAGGGAAGGATATTATTGTTCACGAATTTGAAGATAAAAGTCCATTACCTATCAACTCACTTGGTACGGGAATTGGAGAGTTGTCTGTATTGGCCTATATATGTACAGTACTTGAAGAGCAAGTTATCTGTATTGAAGAACCAGAAATACACCTTCATCCGCATTCGCAACGTAAATTTATTAAATACTTAATTGATAATACACACAATCAATACTTCATAGCTACTCATTCAGTACATATGCTTGACTTGCCTGATACAGCGATTTTTCATGTGAAGTATCAAGATGGACAGACCATAGTAGATCAAGTTGTTTCAGATTCCGACAAATTTTCCATATGTACAGATTTGGGATACCGTGCAAGTGACTTAATACAGGCTAACTGCATTATTTGGGTAGAAGGTCCATCAGATAGAATTTATCTAAATCATTGGATTAATCATTTACGTTCCGATCTTGTTGAAGGCCTTCACTACTCAATTATGTTTTACGGTGGGAAGCTATTGTCCCATCTAACAGTAAAAGATCATGAAATTAAAGATTTTATTTCTCTTAGGCGATTAAATCGGAATATTTCTATTCTTATTGATAGTGACAAATCAAGCTCATCAAAAAAAATAAATGAAACAAAAAAACGCATAAAAGAAGAGTTTGACACAGAAACAGGCTTCGCATGGGTAACTAAGGGCCGTGAAGTAGAAAACTATATTGATCCCGATATTTTATTGGAAGCTATTAAAGAAATTTTTCCGGACGCCATTGCATTAACCAATAAAGGTAAGTTTAAGAAAGTCCTTCTTTATACGAATAAAAAGAAAACGGGTATCGATGACGCAACAAAAGTAAAAGTTAAGATTGCTCATGCCGTAACTAGTTATCCTGCTAATCTTGATGTGTTAGATTTAAAAAGCAAAATCGAGCAATTGATTAGTTTTATCCGTAAATCTAATGAGTAACAAAACAAATATGTTATTCAAAACAATAGAAAAATATTTCCTTCCCTTTTCAAGGGAAGGTGCCGCGCAGCGGCGGAAGGGTTTCTTTTTTGTGGCACAGGCGACCCCGCCTGTGATTCTTTTTCCCATACCGGCGAGGACGCCGCTTATTAGTAAGGAAAACCACCCCTGCGCCCCTCCTTGTAGAAGGAGGGGAAAATGTTTGGTCTACAATCCGGTTAAAGCTTAAGAAATGCCCCAGAAACTCCCGGAGGAATTTTTAAGGAAAATCCGGTACATCGAGCTTTCATCGAGGAAACTGGTGGAATCGTTTTTTTCCGGCGGATACCACTCCGCCTTCAAGGGGATGGGTATCGAGTTCGCCGAGGTACGACCCTACCAGCCAGGAGACGACGTCCGATCCATCGACTGGAACGTAACGGCGCGGTTCGGCCATCCATATATAAAAATGTTCGACGAGGAGCGCGAGCTTACGGTCATACTTATGGTGGACGTATCGGCTTCCGGCAGCTTCGGCACAAAGGAAAAATTTAAATCGGAAATTTCCGCCGAGATGTGTGCGGCCATCGCCTTTTCCGCCGTTAAAAATAACGACAAGGTGGGGCTGCTTATTTTCTCCGACCGGGTGGAGCTGTTCATCCCGCCCAAAAAGGGTAAAAAACATGTCTTAAGGCTTATACGCGAACTGCTTTTCTTCAAACCTAAGGGACGAGGGACGGATATTAAAAACGGACTTGAAATGCTTAACAGAACTGTTAAAAAGCGGGCTATAGTGTTTCTGGTTTCCGATTTCGACGACGCTGGTTTTGAAAAACCGCTGCGCGCCGCCGCCTCTCGGCACGATCTTATCGCGGTGGAAATTTCCGATCCCGCCGAAAGAAACCTGCCGGACGCGGGGCTTATAACGCTCGTCGACGCGGAAACGGGGGAGGAGGTTCTGGTGGACAGCTCAAATCCGTCTTTTCGTGAAAAATTTTTAAAAGAGACGCGCCGGAAAGAAGAATTTTTAAAAAAACTTCTGCGTTCTTGCAGGGTGGATAGTATAAAAGTCTCGACCGACGTATCGCCAATGGAACCGCTTGTGAAATTTTTCAGGAAGCGGGAAAAGAAATCCCTTTCGGGAAGATGATCCGTCTTGCCGTCTACTGCGCCGCCGCTTTGTCGTTCCTTTTTCCATACGGAACCGCATGGGCCGAAACCCGCCTAACCGCTTCCGTTACGCCCAATACCGCCACCATCGGCGACAGGCTGGAATACGAAATAACAATCGAGTCCGATGAGAATGTAAAACCGGCGCTGCGGCTCGACAACCCGGCCCCCTTTGAAGTTCTTGGCGTAAGGACGCTGGAAAGCGGAGGCGATAATATACAAGGAATCGTTTTTACGCTTACGGTATTCAAACCGGGACGGCGCCAGCTTCCGGTTTATAAGCTATTGTGGCTCGGCGCGGACGGTAAACCAAAAAATTCCCGAACCAAACCAGTGTTTGTTGAAATACGCTCTGTTTTGAAACCGGGGCAAACCGAGCCGGAAAATCTTGATATCGAACCGGTGGCCGATGCAAAGCTGGACTGGACAAGTTACCTTCTGCCTGCCGCGATGCTTTCTATACTTACGGCTCTGGCGGCGGCGATTTTTTACTATTTTAATAAAAAGCGAAAACAGCGCATTGAAGAAAAACATGCGCGGCGGCTTACGCCTTTTGAAGCGGCGATGGAGCGGCTTGAACGTTTGGACCGGGAAAACCCGTACGCTGCGGGAAATATAAAGATTCACTTCTCCGAAATATCCGATACGATGCGTGACTACTTGAAGGAAGAATTCGTTATAGACGCGCCGGAAAAAACCACGACAGAACTTGCAAAAATTTTTCCGGCGAGTCTTGACCGGCAAAGGGGAAAATTGATTCCGATCCTGGAACTTTGCGACGGCGTCAAGTTCGCAAAGTTGATTCCACCACCAGAGGAAGCCGTTAAATCCTTGCGGGATGCGGGGGATTTTCTTAAAGCCTGCGCGGAAGGAAGGACGACGTGCGAACTGCCATGATTTACACGCGTGCTCTGAACCGGGGAGGCGTGACCTTTAAACGAGGGGCTTTTTATAGGTTCCCCTTCGCGCGATTTTCGTATATCGTATCCGGGTTATGGGAGACATGCCGTTTGCCAGCCATATCGCTATCCAGCAGGCGCTTTGTGAGATATGTTGAAAAATTAAAATGGTTAAATGGTCAAAACACTTGAAATAATTATCCGGGCCCGTAGCTCAGTTGGCTAGAGCCACCGGCTCATAACCGGTTGGTCCCAGGTTCGAGTCCTGGCGGGCCCACCATTTATTTTGCTGCGCGCTCCGCGTATAGCCGGGTAACGCGATTGGTTGTGTTGTACAAAATTCCGTCAATGCCTGGTGCCCGTACGCCGTAACTCATAATTTAAAATCCTTACGTTGCGTCTGTGTTAACATCTCAATCTAATATTCGATAAGGAGCGCAATTTGCGAACACTAAAGCATATTGCTTTACCGTAGATACGATGCACATACGTAATGTCTTGATATTCAGACCTGTTGGAATATCTATCGTATCTGCTAAAACTTAAAACGCTATAACGCGGAAAATTACGGATGAAATGCCCGGCGTGCCACAGTATTGAAACTAAGGTAACAGATTCCAGGATAAGCAAGGAAGGGGAGAACATCCGCCGTCGGCGCGAATGCCTGAAGTGCCGCGAACGGTTCACCACGTTCGAGCGTATCGAGGAGTTTTTTCCAGCAGTCATTAAAAAAGACGGCAGACGTGAGGAATTCAACAGGAACAAGATAAGGCGCGGGCTGGACAAAGCCTTTGAAAAACGCCCGGTTTCCGTGGAGGAAAAAGAAGCGCTCGTTAACCGCTTGATCCTTTCCATGCGCGACATCGGTGAAAAGGAGGTAAGCTCCGCCGCCGTCGGCCAGATGATACTTGACGAACTGCGCGGCATAGACGAAGTGGCCTATGTAAGGTTCGCCTCTGTTTACCGTTCGTTCCGCGACATCAGCGAATTCATGGACGAACTCACGAATCTTTTAAAGGGGCGAGATTAGTGGCGCATTATTATCCGGTTATGCTTAACCTTAACCGTCGAAGCTGCGTTGTCGTGGGCGGCGGCGGAGTTGCGACGCGGAAGGTTGAGATGCTGCTGGGATGCGGCGCAACCGTGAAAGTTATAGCCCCGATTATCGATCCCGCATTAAAACCCCGCGTCAGCGCGGGAATGATTATTCACGTAAACGGACC
>BTTC01000057.1:0-9226 GCA_036244935.1 bacterium
TCTCCACATCACCCGAGGGAACTTGTGTGAGGACTACGGTGTAGTCGCCGGAATCCGACGGATTCTCCGCACCGAGAATGTCACCTGGCGTCACGGTCACGCCGTGCACGACCCCCTGCTGCCGTCCGGGTTCACCCTTCCAATGCCGCTGTTGGGCCATGAGTCGGCGGTAAGGGTTCCGTTTTTGCCCAATTTTACATATGATCCGTGGCACTTCTCGCACCCAACGATTGCGGCGTATTTACCTTCCACCTTGTATCCCAGAACGTTATCCAGCTGCCGGCCTTCGGGCGTTTTTTTGCTTAAAAAGGTTGCGGCCTTAGCGTGATGACTGTCCTGAAATTCCCTTACCTCTCTTGGATGGCACCGCGAGCAGTCCCTGGGGCTTGGAATAACGGCGATAAGCGCCCCTTCGTGATCCTGTACGTCGATATCGGTTTTTTCCGCCTTATGGCAGTCGTAGCAGGTCACGCGGGATCGGGCGTGCTGGCTTTCCTTCCAGTCGTTAATGATGCCCGGCGATACCTTGGCGTGGCACGATACGCACTTTTCGGCTATCCTCAATTCCCTTTCCCGCACCTGGCTTTTTTGGGCCGCGGCATCGGATACGGAAATGAACAGTAACGCCGTCATTACTAAAACCGGCAACAGTTTAATTTTTAGCACTGGTATTTTCCTCCTGTTTTTATTAACCGAAGTAGATTCTGTTTTGATGAACCATCTGCCTGTGGCAGCTCACGCATTTACGTTTTTCCCCCTCTTTCAACCTTGAATGCGCCAAGAACCCGCCGCGCGGCAGTCCCGACGGGAAAAGATTTTTATGACACGCGGTGCACGAATCGTCCGTGATATTGGCCGCGGCCATTTCTGCAAGGACTTTTCTGTCAAGATTTTCCGGATCGCCTAAATAATGTACAACCGTATCCCTTATGCCGAAAAAGATTTTGGCCTTTATCTTGGGTATGAATCCTGTCGGCAAATGGCAGTCGGCGCATTCGGCCACCACGCCGGTGTTGTTATCGTAATGCGAAGAAGTTTGCCACTCACGGAATGAAACCGCCATCTCGTGGCAGTTAACCGTACAGAAATTGACGGATGAAGTGAACCCCGTCGACCACGTAAGGAAAAAATAGAGCGCCGTTATCCCGGATGTCGTTGCCGCCGCCGTAAAAAAGACCAGTTTGCGGTTGGTTTTTTTTAAAACCTTGAAGGATTTAACGCCTTGCAGACTTGCCCTGTAAGGTGATCGCTTGTCGTCCGTTCTTTCCTGCGCCATATATGAGTTCCTAGTGCGTCGCGGTAACCGGGAAGTCGGGATAGGAAGTTGCGCCGTGTTCGCTGAAATCGAGTCCGTTGTATTCGTCCGTTTCGGATACCCGTAGTCCCACCAAACGGTCGATGCCCTTGAACACGAGGTACATCGATGGAAAGACCCACAAAAAACATGCGGCTATTCCCAGTACCTGCACGCCGATAATTTTTGCGGAAAACATCCCGGCGCTGTTGAATACGCCTGCGGCCAGGGTTCCCCAGACTCCGCAGACTCCGTGGATTGAAATGGCGCCCACCGGGTCGTCTACCTTGAAGTTTTCTATTGATGAAAGGGCAAAGACAACTATAATGCCGGCAACCGCACCTGTGATAATGGCAAACGCGGGCGTAAGGTTGGCGCAGCCCGCGGTTATTCCCACCAGGCCGGCCAGCGCGCCGCTGAGGCTTATTCCAACGTCGGGGATGCCGTACTTTACCCACGCGGTTACCATGGCGAAAAGCGCTCCCGCCGCCGCCGCCAGCGTTGTGTTGACCGCGATAAGCGCGATGTCGGCGTTGCCCGACATGGTGCTTCCCGCGTTGAACCCGTACCAGCCGAACCATAGTATCATGACGCCAAGCGCCGCCAGAGGCAGGTTGTGCCCCGTTATCGGTTTTATTCTGCCATCTTTTGAAAATTTTCCTATACGGGGGCCGACTACGATAGTGCCAGCCAAAGCCGCCCAGCCTCCTACGCTGTGAACGACCGTGGAGCCGGCGAAATCGATGAATCCCATGTTTTCCAGCCATCCGCCGCCGTGATGCAGCCCGCCCCAGGCCCAGCTACCGAAAACAGGGTAAATAAACGCTGAGATGACCGCGCTGTATATCAGGTAGCCGATGAACCTGGTGCGTTCCGCCATGGCGCCGGAAATAATCGTTGCCGCAGTTGCGGCGAATACCACTTGGAATATCCAGAAAGCGTATATCCACGGGTCGTTGTCTTTTATGAAGTCGCTAAGAAAAAAACCGTCGGTGCCGAACCACCCGGTGTTCGTTGTGCCGAACATAAGGCCGAACCCGATGGCCCAGAATGCGAGCGAGCCTATGCAAAAATCCATCAGGTTTTTCATTATGACGTTGGATGCGTTTTTCGCCCTCGTAAACCCGACTTCAACCATGGTGAAGCCTGCCTGCATGAAAAAAACCAGAAACGCGGCAATGAGTATCCAGACAAAGTTGAGATTAAGCTGTACGTCCGGTGCGCTTGGAATTTCCATTGCGAAAACGTATTCCGATGACGTAAAAAATAATATCAAGCATAAAGTTGTCTTGAGCATCATTATCAAACCTTAATTTATAAAATCGTTAAAAAATACCGGGGGCCTTTTTTCCGGCCCCCGGAAATGCATGGGGGTAAAATCCATGCTAGAAAGGAGGCACCTTTATACGATACGCATCACATACGCATGCGCGCGTCGTTTGCGTCAATATCCCTGAGCTTGATTTACATCGTGTAGCCGCTCTCTCCGTGCAGAGTGATATCCAGACCCTCGACTTCTTCCTCTTCGGTTACGCGCAGTCCCATCGTGGCGTCCAGAACCTTCAAGATAATCACTGTGACTATGAAGCAGTAGGCCCACGTAGCGGCGATGCTGATTACCTGCGTTAAAAGCTGGCCGGGGTTTCCAAAAAACAGGCCGTTGGCGCCGCCTACGGCTTCCACCGCGAACAGGCCGGTGGCGAGTGCGCCCCAGGTTCCGCCAATACCGTGAATTCCGAAGGCGTCAAGCGAGTCGTCATAACCCAGGCCGCTTTTGGCTACCACCGCTATGTAACAGATTACGCCGGCTATACCGCCAACCGCTATCGCGGAAATAGGCCCAACGAAACCGGCGGCGGGAGTGATGGCTACAAGTCCAGCGACAGCTCCCGAAGCGGCTCCGACCGCCGTGGGTTTGCCGTTTTTGATCCACTCGGCGAACACCCATCCCAGCATCGCCGCGCCGGTTGCTATTTGCGTTGTTACGAATGCGCCCGTGGCTCCGGCGCCGGAGGACAGCGCGCTGCCGGCGTTAAATCCGAACCATCCGAACCAAAGAAGCGCAGCGCCCAGAATGACAAGCGTCACGTTATGCGGCTGCATCGGTTCCGACGGGTATCCTTTGCGTTTGCCAAGAATAATCGCGCAGGCAAGACCGGATACTCCCGAACTGATATGGACAACCAACCCGCCAGCGAAATCCAGCGCGCCGAGGTCGCCAAGCCAGCCGCCGCCCCATACCCAGTGGCACAGCGGGTTATAAACCAGCGTCGACCAAAGTATTATGAAGACGATATAAGTGCTGAACTTGAACCTTTCGGCAAAGGCCCCGGTTATAAGCGCCGGTGTTATTATGGCGAACATCATCTGAAATACCATGAACGCCTGATGCGGTATCGTGTCGGCGAAGCCCGACGGTTCGAGGTCCACGCCGTTTAAAAACGCAAACGACAGGTCGCCTATGAATTTGCCTATGTCCCCGCCGAACGACAGGCTGTAACCCCACAGTACCCACTGTATGGTTATCACGCCGAGGGCGATGAAGCTCATCATGATTGAATTAAGCACGTTCTTGCGTCTCGAAAGACCGCCGTAGAAAAGCGCCAGCCCTGGAATCATGAGCATGACCAATGCCGAAGATATCAGCATCCATGCGGTATCGCCGGAGTCGATCTTCGATGCGGCTTCTTCCGCAAACGCGACGCCCGACGTCAAGAGCATGGTCGCTGCAAGTATTGAAAAAATAGTAAGAAAATTTCTCATTGTCGCCTCCCCCCTTAAATGGCTTCTTTGCCGCGTTCTTTAGTGCGGATTCGGATAGTTTCTTCCAAAGCCGATACGAATATTTTTCCGTCACCGATCTGACCGGTTTTTGCGGCATCCACGATCACGTCTATCGCCTTCTCGGCAATCTCTTCCGCAACCACCACTTCCAACTTTATTTTAGGAAGGAAGTCGACGTTGTATTCAGTTCCCCGGTAGAGTTCCGTGTGCCCTTTCTGTCTTCCGAAACCTTTCACCTCCGTCACGGTCATGCCCTGAATGCCGATGCCTAAAAGCTTGTCCTTGACCTCTTCGAGCTTGAAAGGTTTTATAATTGCTTCTATCTTTTTCATAAATCCTCCCTTATTAAAAGGAATACGTTAATTCGGCGGCAATTATCTCTTCGCCGTCATTCGTTATAGCCCCGCTGCTGTCCGGAAACACCGGTTGGTCGGAGCTGGTGGTTTTGTACTCAAGCCGCCAGGCGAGCCCCTCGGCTATGGGAAAAAGCATGGCGGCGGTCATGGCGGTGCGCGTTTCCTTGCCGCCCAGCGCCACTCCCCGCATTCGCGTACCGCCGTCGTCGGTGAAGGAATCGTACCTGAGCGTGATGCTGTATACATCGGAGACAGTGTAATTGGTCATGACAAGGAAGCCGTCCCACTTTCCGTCAATTCCAGCCGCAACGCCGTTGGCCTGCGTGCCGGAGTTGTACTGCGCGCCTATGATCATGTTAGTGTAGGCGGTGTACGTGAGGTCGATATCCAGAACCGTCCGGTTGCCCAGAATTCCGCTTGCGCCGAACTCCTCACCCTTGACGTAGCTGATGCCTATTACGCCGTCAGGCGCGTTCAGTCCGAGTCTGCCGCCGAATGTCTTGTCGTTGCTGTCGTCCGTCATGTTGTCCCAGCCGTTGACGTAATAGATGGCCAGATCGAACTTGTCGCCGCCCATATTGACCATCGCGCCGGTGAGGTTTTTGGGAACGCCGTAGTTGAAGACCATAGAGTGGGAATACTGGTAAATGTCCGGAGCGTCCAGCCGTTCAAAGCCTATCGGCGCGTTGAACGTGCCGAACTTCAGCGATGACCTGCCGAAACTGTAATTGATGAAAGCCTGTTCCACGATGTCTTGCCAGGTCAGGAAAGCGCCTTTGGAATCGGTAACCCGAACGTCGTTTTGAACGCTGCCGGTATCCACGTCCGCCACGTTGACATTGCTTACGTAACCAACCTTCGTCGGCAGGTATTGCAGGTCGATCCGCGCAGACGCCTCGTTTGACACCTTGTGCTCGATGTCCAGTTCGGCCTGGTCCAAGTTGAACGTGCTGTCTATCTCAACATCCTGGTTCATCACGAAGCTCATGTCCACGAAGCCGCTGACGGTCGGCTTCGCCGCCGCATACAAGCTTTGCGTCACGGCAAAGAAGGAAAAAACAGCCGCGAATATTACAGGCAGCTTCGGTTTCATCTCTTACCCCTGTATCCCTGAATGAATCGGCACTAACTAGAAATTGACATCCAGTTGGAAAGTCATGGTGTTTTTAATGTCTGAATTGTTGTAGATGTCGTAACCCACTAAGAAGCTTGACTTGTCGGAAAGCGCGTAGGAAACGCCGAAGCTGAACGCGCCGTAGATGTTCTCGCCGCCCATGTAATCAATCGCGCCCCAGAATTTTTCACCAAACGAGCGGTCAAAGGAAAGAAGCACGCCGGAGGCGTCTTTTTCTCCATTCTTATCCACCAGAAGTTTGTCGTTGCCGGAGTAAAAACCGGCGGAAAAACGACCGGCATCCCCGAATGTTTTCGCCACGAGGCCGTAGAGTATGTTGTAATCCGTGGCGTTGCTCTTCGTGCCGAACTCGTAACCGCCAAATGCAAATTCGGGAGATCCTCCGAACATCGCGCCTTCGGGAAGGCCGGCCTTCGCGTTCAGGTAAAGCGGATCCTCGGATGCTTCCCTCCAGTCTATTCCAACCTCTAACCCGACCGTTTCGTTCGAGAATGCGCCGACGGTCAAACCGTAATTTACCAGCGAGCTACCGCCGCTGGCCGGGGCGGTGCTGATGGTGTTGTAGTTATCCGCGCCAAGATGGACGACGCCGTAATCCTGGATGTCAGTCGATGGAATCCATATCTGCGTTGACGGCGTGGCGTGGACGACCGATGCCTGCGCCAGCAGGAACAGTAGCCCGATTGCGGTTATAAAATATTTCATACGTTTTACCCCCAATAAAAAGTTAAGTAGGTTAATAAATTAAAACAGTCCCTCGCCCTGTACGTTAAGCAAGCTGGATGCCAAAATTAATACGCTGTTTTTTGAAAGGGTTTGAGACCTCTGAAAAACTATGCTCACAACATTTTTTTTGACGATTACCGTTTTCAATTCCCCTCCTTCGTTTAGAAGGAGGGGACGAAGGGGCGGTTTTCAACTGCTTTGTTTTCAATATTTTATTTTGGAAACCCTTCCGGCCCTGACGAGCCACCTTCCCTTGTAAAAAGGGAAGGATCAGTTAGAAACAATTATCATTTCAGGAGTTTTTCAAAGGTTTCGGTTTATATAAATCGAGAGGCTATAATGCCCGATAAATAGGCAGGCGTGCGGAGCTGTTGCCTACATTCTGGGCAATGATAGATTCAAGGCTAGATCAAATCTTCTCTGTTTTGCCTATTGACACCCCATGTGGGGTGGGGTATAGTGTGGGTGAGAAAAGAAGATTGGTCTGTGAACTAAGAAAAATAATGAAATGAGAAGTGATGAAAAAAAATGGATGATAAAGTTCTAACCATTAAGGTAACCGGCATGACATGCGCCGCCTGCGCGATCGCCGTAGAAAAATCCGTCAAAAAAATTGATGGGGTAAAAGGCGCGTCGGTGAATTTCCTTACTGAAAAACTGGTTGTCGAAACAGGCAAAGATGTAGACAGAAAATCGATGGAAAAGGCTGTCAGGAAGGCGGGTTACGGCGTGGCGGAATCGGAACATGGAAAGGTGACAATACCGATAGGCGGCATGACATGCGCCGCCTGCGCTGCAAGGATAGAAAAAGGACTGAAAAAAACCGATGGCGTAATAGAGGCCTCGGTCAACTTCGCTACCGAAAAGGCCACGGTCACTTTCGACACCGATGCGGTTAGGCTTTCCGATCTCAAAAAGGCCATAGAAAAAGCCGGGTACAAACCGCTTTACGCAGCCGATGTCAAGGTAGAACAAAAACCTCCGCTATTGCAGCGGCCGATTTTCAATCTGCGGCTGGCGGTTGTTTTCGCAATCCCCCTTGTGGTTGTCACGATGGGACCGATGATCGGGATAACGATGCCGGAATCCATCTCGGCTGAAGCAAACCCCACGCGGTTGTCGATTCTGCAGTTACTGCTTACCTTGCCGATAATCTTCGCCGGGCGCAGGTTTTATACGTCCGGTACAAGCGCGGTGATTCATGGCGGCGCCAACATGGATACCCTTGTCGCGATGGGTACCGGAGCAGCGCTGCTTTATTCGGTATATGGAATTTTCAGGATTTCCAGCGGCGACGCATCGTTTATCCACAGCCTCTATTTTGAGGCGGCGGGCGTCATACTAACCCTCGTACTCGTCGGAAAATTCATGGAAGACCGCGCCAAAAAAAGCACGTCATCCGCCATACGCAAGCTCATGAGCATCACGCCCGAAACCGCTACTCTGATTGACGGCGACGAATATAAAACCATACCGGCGGAAGATATCCATCCCGGCGACCTCATGTTGGTAAAGCCCGGCGAGAAGATACCAACGGACGGGATGCTGGTAAAGGGCGGCACTGCGGTTGATGAATCGATGGTAAGCGGCGAAAGTATGCCGGTAAACAAAAAGTTCGAAGACAAGCTGATCGGCGGAACGGTTAACGGCGAAAACACGATTGAGATGCGGGCCGAGCGCGTGGGATCGGAGACTACCCTGGCGCGGATAATCAGACTGGTGGAAGACGCGCAGGGCTCGAAGGCGCCCATAGCAAAACTTGCCGACAAGGTTTCCGGCATATTCGTGCCGGTTGTATTCGTCATTGCCGTTCTTTCCGCCGCCGCATGGTTTTTGGCAGGGCAGCCGTTTACGTTCGCATTAACAATATTCATTTCGGTCTTGATAATCGCGTGTCCGTGCGCGCTGGGGCTTGCCACCCCTACGGCGATAATGGTGGGAACGGGACGCGGCGCCGATCTTGGCATCCTCATTAAAAACGCCGTCGCGCTTGAAAACGCCCATAAGGTGGACAGCGTCATATTCGATAAGACCGGTACCATAACCGAGGGCAAACCGGCTGTAACGTCTTTCCATGCTTTTAACGGTTTTAACGATGAAGACCTCTGGCAAACCGCCGCATCGGTAGAGGCGGGATCGGAACACCCTCTGGCTAAGGCGGTGGTGGATGCGGCCAGGGAACGCGGAATAAAATTCACGGTTGCCGAAAATATTAAAAGCGTGCCGGGGTTCGGCGTGAAAGGCACGTACGATGGCAAACCGGTGGTGGTGGGTAAACCCGGCCTGCTTGACAGGGAGGGGGTAGATACCGGTTTTGCTGAAGAGACTTTAAAAAAGGTTGCCCGTAAGGGCCAGACTCCGCTGCTGCTTGCGATAGACGGCAGACTGGCGGCGATAATTTCCGTTGCCGATACCATTAAACCCACAAGCCGAAAAGCAATAAAAGGGTTACAGAGCATGGGCATAGAAACGGTGATGATAACCGGAGATTCCCTCGCCGTCGCAAAGGCCATAGCCGCAGAGGCGGGCATCGAAAAAGTTATCGCCGAGGTATTGCCTCAAGACAAGGACAAGGAAGTTCAAAAACTCCACGACAGCGGCAGGAAGGTGGCGATGGTTGGTGACGGGATAAACGACGCGCCTGCGCTGGCGCGGGCGGATGTCGGTATCGCCATGGGAACGGGAACCGACGTGGCGATGGAGAGTGGCGATATCATTTTGATGAGCGGTGATCTGACCGGCGTGGAGAAGGCGTTGAGGCTCAGCCGCGCAACCGTTCGCAATATCAAGCAGAATCTGTTCTGGGCGTTTTTTTACAACAGCATGGGAATTCCCATCGCGGCGGGGCTGCTTGTGCTGTTCGACGGTCCGATGTTAAAACCGGTGTTCGCGGCGGCGGCGATGAGCTTCCGCCCCGGGTCCGTTTTGCTT
>BTTC01000058.1:0-9217 GCA_036244935.1 bacterium
CGAAAAGAAATTTGACTCAAACCGGCCACTAAGGGAAAATCAAAACTCCGGCGTCGCTACGCTCCGATGGGTGGCCGAATTGAAACGGAATGGGTGGCCGATTTCACCGGAATACGCACTTGGTAAAATGTTAAACAAAGGCGCAAACCCCTCAATGATGTTTGCGTCAAATGGGGACAAACGCCCACGACGGTAACATACATCAGGGAACCTTTGGTAATTAGGTAATAGAAGGCCATTAAGGCCTGGAAATAGGGCAAAAAACCGAAAGCTATTCGCAACGGTTATACCGCCCGGCGTTCGGTTTTATAAAAATATTTCTTTGAGCAATCCAACGTTTAAAACCTATAACAGGTCTGCAACGCAAAACGCTCTGATATCTTCGGCGCCCGATACTATTTTGCCAAAAAGACAAGGTACTTCGGGAGCCTTCACTGTATTACTCTACCACGCTACGGTAGGAATTGAACAAAGGGCCAGAACCTTTGCACTTATGCCCGAAAAAACGGGGTCTCCCAAAAGGGAGTCAAAAAAGTAAGTTCATTGTACACCCTTCCGGTCAATCGGCAAGTTTTTTTTCTATTATTTTTCCGGCTACCTACTGCCATGAGAAATCTTTGGTCGGGCGTTTCAGTGATTTTCCATGCTTGCGGGCGCTTGTAGCGCCTGACGATTGTCGCGGTGCGTGAGCAAGGTTTTGTTTTTGTTTTGCAAGGTAAAACCGTTAATCAAATCTGGCCGTTTATAAACCACCAGCAAACTCTGTTTACCGCGTGCGACGGTTGGGAGTAGCGGCACGCTACCGCTACAAGCGACCGCTCGCGATTGCATTTTCAGGCTGAAATGGGGCGATCACTCGCTCATCATTTCAAAAAGGCCGCTTTTAGCCAGTTAATCCGGGGCTGGGCGGCGGCTGTCACTACTCCTCGCCCGCCGTCGTTCGTTCGGCTCCGCGCCGCTTTTTCGGTCGCTACCGGCACTTCGTTTGCTTTCTGGCAAACTCGCGCCGTCCGCTTCCTCCATCGCTTTGCTACGCCTCCGCACTCCGGCACGGCTCGGACGCTCCGCTCGTAGTAACAGCCGCCCACCCCCCGGCGCTGGTTCCGCGCCCTACGTTTTACTGCGGTCACGGAACCAGCTATCGCCGGGGTACAAGGAATGCCTGCGGCACAATTTTATTGAAACCTCGCGCCAGCCCTCCCTCAATCTTTTATGAAGGGAGGGCTGGCGCGAGGAAATTTCGCTCCAACAACAGCAATCACGGTCTTTCCGAAATATGGCCGTCGTCGACACAAAAACCGAGTCCGCGACTCAATTCCTCCTGAATATTAATTATTCCCTTGACCCGAATGGTGATAAAATCTGCTTTACTGAATTCGGAGGGGGGAGCTTGCATTGAACAATTTTGGCGAAAAGGTCAATTTTATCTGGTCGGTAGCGGACTTGCTACGTGGGCCGTATCGGCCTAACCAATACAAGAACGTTATGTTGCCGATGACGGTGCTCCGCCGTCTGGATTGCGTGCTTGAACCCACCAAGGAAAAGGTCCTCGCCGAACTCAAAAACCGAAAGGGCGGTAAGGTTAAAAACCTGGAACCGATTTTGGACAAAGCCGCCGGTCAGATTTTCCACAATACCAGCCGCTTCACCTTCGAAAAGCTCAAAGGCGACTCAGACAATATTGCCGCAAACCTGATTAATTACATTAAGGGTTTTTCCAGCCGTGCTCGTGAAATCGTCGAGCATTTTGGCTTTGAGGAGCAAATCGCCAAGCTCGACAAGGCTGACCACCTTTACCTGCTCGTTTCCAAGTTCTGCGAGATCGACCTGCATCCCGATAATGTGAGCAATCTTGAGATGGGCTACATCTTTGAAGAACTCATACGCAAATTCAACGAGGCGAGCAACGAGGAGGCCGGGGATCACTTCACGCCGCGCGAAGTCATAAGACTGATGGTAAACCTTATATTCAGTCCCGATGGGCAGGTTTTAACTCAAAAGGGAATTGCCCCAACGCTTTTTGATCCCGCCTGCGGCACTGGCGGAATGCTTTCGGTGGCGGAAGAATATCTCAGGGAACTTAACCCGCAAGCCAACCTACAGGTTTTTGGCCAGGACTATAACGACCAGGCCTACGCCATCTGCGGGTCGGATATGATGATAAAAGGTCAGGAAGTAAACCATATCGCATTCGGCGACAGCTTCAGGGATGACCATTTCCCGCAAAAGACATTCGACTACATGCTGGCCAATCCGCCGTTCGGCGTGGAGTGGAAGCCACAGGAAAATGACATCCGCCGCGAGCGCGAGGAGCAGGGATTTGGTGGGCGCTTCGGAGCCGGATTGCCGCGTATTAACGACGGCTCTTTCCTGTTTCTTCAGCACATGATAAGCAAGATGAAGGATCCAAGAGAAGACGGTACGCGCCTCGCCATCGTTTTCAATGGCTCGCCGCTTTTTACCGGTTCAGCCGGGTCGGGCGAAAGCGAAATCCGCCGATGGATTATCGAAAACGACTGGCTGGAAACCATAGTGGCGCTGCCCGACCAGCTTTTTTACAACACCGGTATAAGCACCTACCTCTGGATTATAACCAACCGCAAGGAGAAACCTCGCCGGGGCAAAATTCAGCTCGTCAATGCCACGAGTTTCTTTAAGAAGATGCGTAAAAGCCTCGGCAACAAGCGCAACGAGGTCTGCGACGACCAGCGCGACGAAATAACCCGCCTTCACGGCGATTTCAGGGAAGGCGAATTCGTAAAGATATTCAAGAACAGTGATTTTGGCTACAATCGCATTACGGTGGAACGACCGTTAAAGCTCAATTTTGCCGCTACGGAAAAGCGGCTCGCGCGGGTAAAAGATGCCAAACCCTTTATCAATCTCGCCACCAGCAAAAAGCGTAAGGACACCAAAACCGCCGCGAAAGAGATAGCCGCAGGCAAGAGCATGCAACATGCGATTATGGAATCATTGAAAACTCTGGAAACAAAAGGGACAGTTAAGAACCGGGACGATTTCAGTGAGATGTTGAAGGCCTCGTTCAAGGAAGCCGATTTAAAACTGCCGACCCCGCTTTTCAAGGCGATCCTCATGGCGCTTTCAGAGCGGGACGAAACGGCGGATGCGTGCACCGACAGCAAGGGCAACACGGAGCCGGACTCCGAATTGCGCGATTACGAAAACGTCCCGCTTAAGGAAGACGTGGACGAATACATGCGGCGCGAAGTGTTTCCGCACGTCCCGGATGCATGGATTGACGAATCCAAAACAAAGGTGGGCTACGAAATAAACTTCAACCGCTATTTTTATAAATACACGCCGCCCCGCCCGCTGGAGGAAATCGAGACCGACCTCAAACAGATTGAAAAGGAAATCTCCGATATGCTTACAGAGGTAACGGAGTGAACAGGAATCAACGTTCTATCCGTATAAAGAGATACGATTATTCCCGGGCCGGTGCGTATTTCGTGACCATCTGCACGCAAAACAGGGAATGCCTTTTTGGTGATGTTGTGGATGGGGAAATGGTGTTGAATGATGCGGGGCGTATTGTTGACGACGAATGGGAAAAATCCGCAGATATACGCGATGAAATCGAATTGGACGAATTTGTGATCATGCCGAACCATTTCCATGGGGTTGTTTGTATTCATGACGATGGTAGGGGCACGGCGCGCCGTGCCCGTGGGAGCACGGCACGCCGTGCCCCTACGGGAGAACGATTCGGCAAACCTGTTCCCGGATCTTTGCCAACCATTATTCGATCATTCAAATCCGCCGTTACCAAACGAATCAACGAAATGCACCGAGCCCCCGGCGTGACATTATGGCAACGCGGGTTTTACGAACACGTTATCCGCAACGAACGCGAATTAACCCGCGTTCGTCAATATATCACGGACAACACAGCCAAATGGGAACTAGACCGTGAAAATCCGGACCGAATCCAGAGGGAAGGCGAATGAGCAGGCAAGCTTATACAAAATATAAACCCTCCGGCATCGAATGGCTGGGGGAGATTCCAGAGCATTGGAGCCTGCTTGCGGTTAAGCGACAATACGAAATTCAACTTGGGAAAATGCTTCAGAACAACCCTGCAACGGAAGCTGATATTTCCGCCCCTTATCTCAAGGCCTTGCATGTTCGCTGGGGGAAAGTGGACGCATCGGACTTGCCTGATATGTGGGCAAGCCCAACGGATATCAAACAGTTCGGGGTAAAGAGCGGGGATCTTCTTGTTTGTGAGGGCGGCGAAGCAGGAAGAGCTGGTATCGTGGACTCCGCCCCTGTACCCTGCATTATTCAGAATGCATTGCATAGAGTACGCGAGAAAGGCGGCGATGTTCATTTCCTCCAATATGTTCTTCAGGCAGTTAATAGCGGAGGTTGGTTTGACGTCCTCTGCAATAAGGCAACCATTGCTCATTTTACGAGGGAAAAGCTCGCCGAACTAAGGATGCCTTTGCCGCCGAGTCTTGCTGAGCAACGTTCCATAGCGGAGTTTTTTTGGATAGGGGGACAGGGAGGATTGATGAACTGATAAAAAAGAAGGAGCGACAGATAGAGCTTTTAAAGGAGAAGCGCGCCGCCCTCATAAGCCACGCCGTAACAAAAGGTTTAAACCCCAACGCCAAAATGAAACCCTCCGGCATCCCCTGGCTCGGCAACATCCCTGAGCATTGGGATGCTTATCGGCTGAAATATTGCGCGGATCTTATTAATGAAAAAGTTGATGGGAACGAATCCGAGCTTCCTTATACAGGTCTTGAACATATCGAGTCTTGGACGGGAAAGCGAATCGCATCAAATAACGGTACAAGTAGCGATGGGCAGGCAAGCCAGTTCCGTCATGGAGACGTCCTGTTTGGAAAACTCCGACCATATCTGGCCAAGGTGCTACGCGCCGACGATGAGGGTATTTGCACCGGAGAACTCCTGGTACTCAGACCCGACTTGTTAATCCAAGATTTCCTGTTTTACTACATGCTGATGCGAGACTTTATCACCATAGTAGACTCTTCGACTTACGGTGCAAAAATGCCACGAGCAAACTGGGAGTTTATCGCCAACCTCCCGGTGGTTGTTCCTGCTGAAGAGGAGCAACGCACCATTGCCGTATTTCTTGACAGGGAGACAGGTCGGATTGACACGCTTGTCGAGAAGGTGCGCGGAAGCATTGAAAAACTGCGCGAATACCGCACTGCCCTCATCTCCGCCGCCGTTACCGGCAAAATCGATGTCCGCAAGGAAGTAGCATGAAACCGGAAGAAGCGCTTTCCAAGCTCGATGAACTCTTGCGGATAGGGAGGGAAACCGAGGTTGTTGAATGGAAAGAGGCGAAGTATGGCTATGGTTCTGATGACCTCGGCAAGTATTTTTCTGCTTTGAGTAATGAGGCTAATCTGCGGGGTAAGCAATTCGCATGGTTCATTATGGGCATAGCGGATGATGGGACAATTGTTGGAACGAACTATCGGCCCGACGATAAAAAACGCGACTCCATAAAACATGAAAACGCTGAGCATGTTTCAAGCTCACTGACATTCCGCGAAATACATGAAATCGCTCATCCCAACGGAAGCAGGGTCTTGCTATTTCAAATCCCCGCGGCTCCGCGAGGCATACCAATAAGCTGGAAGGAGCACTACTATGGAAGAGATGGTAGCTCCCTGACGGGACTTAATCTTGAAAAAATTGAAGCCATCCGGAACCAATCAGTGAATGAAGATTGGTCCATCGGTATCTGCGAAAATGCGAACATCGAAGACTTGGATCCTGAGGCAATCAGAAAGGCCCGCGAGCAATTCGTTCAGAAGAACGAGCGACTCGCACAAGAATCCAACCAGTGGGATGACGCCACTTTTCTGAACAAGGCGAAGCTAATTCGGCAAGGGAAAATCACTCGCGCGGCTATCATCCTTTTGGGACGTCCGGAGTCGGAGTCTTTCCTAACTCCAGCCGTGGCCAAGATCACATGGATTCTGAAAGACGAAAAAGGACAAGAGTTGGATTACGCCCATTTCGGCCCTCCTTGGATTCTTAATGGTGACGAGGCTTATCGAAGAATTCGTAATCTTCGCTATCGTCATATGCCAGATGGCTCGCTCTTCCCCATAGAGGTAGACAAATACGATTCGTGGGTGCTACGTGAGGCTCTGCACAACTGCATGGCTCACCAAGACTACACCAAAGGCGAAAGCATCACGCTGGTCGAGTTCCCTGATAAGTTGCTACTGGAAAACGCCGGTTTTTTTATCCCTCAGAGCATTGAAGCGGTTATCGAACGTGATGCGCCGGAATCGCGATATCGCAACCGCTTTTTGTACGACGCCATGGTAAACCTGAACATGATCGACACCATCGGGAGCGGCATCAAGAAGATGTTTCAAATCCAGATGGACCGCTATTTTCCCTTGCCTGATTACGATATCCGGCCAAATCGGGTCGGTGTTACTATCATGGGTCATATTCTCGACCCACACTATGTGCAACATTTGGCGAGCGAATTGGGCTTGCCGCTTCATGATGTCATGCTTCTAGACAAGATACAAAAAGGAAAGCCCATCAAGCAAAAAGATGTACGGCGTTTGCGTGCAAGAAACCTTGTTGAGGGAAGGTCTCCTCGGCTTCATATCAGCTCTTCAATTGCCGCGCTCTCAAAACAGCAAGCCGTATACCTACAAAATCGGGGATTGGACAACCAGCATTATGTGCAGTTGGTCATCGAGCACATCCGGAAGTTCGAGAGAACAACACGCAGGCAGGCGGACGAACTGCTTATTACTAAATTGCCGAATGTACTCGATGATAAGCAGAAAAAGGACAAAGTTCATAATATTCTTTCATCTATGGTAAGGGATGGTCTTATAAAAAATGTTGGGACACGGCCCAAGCCGAACTATATTATTGTGGAAAACAATGATTCAGACGTTTGATTTTGCCATGGTTATTTGGCAAGCAAAATCAAAGAGGGAAACAATGAAGCAAGGAAATTCGCCTAATCATTCAATATGTTATATCTGATGGTCATTGATAACTTGCGTAACCGCACTATCAAAGCGACTTATATAATACGATATAATCAAAGGGACGTTGGGATAGAGGGATGATATGCAACCCATTGTAATGCAATTGCTTGCCGTTAAAACCCTACGTAACTCCAAGGGAATTGCCTGATGTCGGGGCAACATACGGAAGCCGCGTTTGAAACCGCCATAGAGCACTATCTGATTACGGCGGGCGGGTACGAGAAGGGCGACCGCGAGGCGTTCAATCAGAAGCGAGGGCTATTTCCGCAGGACGTACTCGCATTTATCCGGGCAACTCAGCCCAAGGAATGGGAATATCTCGTCAATATCCAGAAGGACAAGGCCGAAGATACGCTTCTTGATGACTTGTGCCGTGCGCTTGACTCCGAGCATGAGGGATGCCTTGCCGTTTTGCGGCACGGGTTCAAGTGCTTTGGCAAGCTTTTCCGCGCGGCCTATTTCGCACCGGCAAGCGGCCTTAACCCCGAAACGCAAAAACTTTACGAAAAAAACCGGCTAAACGTAACAAGGCAATTGCAATACAGCAACAAACATGGCAATACGCTCGATATCGTTTTGAGTCTGAACGGTATCCCGGTGGCGACTATCGAGCTTAAAAACCCCATGACAGGCCAGACGTGGCGCAACGCCATCCATCAATATAAAAACGACCGCGACCCAGCCGACCTCATCTTCCAGTTTAAAAAGCGCTCGCTCGTCCATTTTGCCGTGGATACGGACGAAGTATATATGACCACGCGGCTTTCCGGCAGGGCCACGCACTTTTTGCCGTTCAACAAGGGTTATAACAACGGGGCGGGCAATCCTGAAAATCCCGGCGGTTACAAAACCGCTTACCTTTGGGAACAAATTCTACAGCGGGACAGTTTTATGGACATCCTGGCGCGGTTTATTCACATGCAGTTAAAAGAAAAAAAGGTTGGCGCTAAAAGAATCAGGAAAGAAACGATGATTTTCCCCCGTTATCATCAGCTCGACTGCGTGCGTAGACTTGTGGCGGACGCGCGTGAAAAAGGCGCTGGAATGAACTACCTCGTACAACATTCAGCCGGGAGCGGTAAAAGCAATTCCATTGCCTGGATCGCGCATCGACTGGCGAGCCTTCACAACGACAAAGATGAAAAAGTATTTGATTCGGTCATCGTTATAACCGACCGTCTTGTGCTGGACCAGCAGTTGCAAAACACCATCTACCAATTCGAGCACAAGCAGGGAGTTGTTCAGAAGATAGATATGGATTCCACCCAGCTTGCCGGGTCGTTGGCCAGTGGCGTGCCCATAATAATCACGACGCTCCAAAAATTTCCTTTCGTAACGGAGAAGGTCGGTGCTCTTCCGAAACGGAAGTATGCGGTTATCGTTGACGAAGCGCACAGCTCGCAGGGCGGCGAAACCGCAACGGGGCTAAAGGGCGTGCTGGCAAACGCCGTTATCCGTGAAGAAGCGGCACAGTATAGCGAGAAAGAAGGCCTGCCAGACCATGAGGAGGAAATTCTTAAAACCATGGCCAGTCGCGGCAGACAGCCTAATATAAGTTTTTTCGCTTTCACCGCCACGCCCAAATATAAGACGCTGGAAGTGTTCGGTAACACCGGCCCAGACGAAAAGCCGCAACCTTTTCATCTGTACAGCATGCGGCAGGCCATTGAGGAGGGCTTCATCATTGACGTGCTTAAACACTACACGACATACAAGACCTATTACCGCCTCATCAAATCCATCGAGGACGATCCCGAAGTGGACAAGCGCAAGGCGGCGCGAGCTTTGGCGCGTTTTATGAGCCTGCACCCGCACAACATCGCGCAAAAGACCGAAGTGATGATGGAACATTTCAGAACTTTCGTCTGTCACAAGATAGGCGGGAAGGCAAAAGCAATGGTTGTGACCTCGTCCCGCATCCACGCCGTAAGATACAAAGAAGCTTTCGACAAATATATAAATGAAAAAGGCTATACAGGTATAAAAACACTGGTAGCTTTTTCCGGGACAGTCATTGACCCGGACGCGCCGAAAATTGAATACACGGAAGTCGGCATGAACGAAGGTATCCGCGAGAAGGAACTTCCCGAACGGTTTGCTACCGACGAATACCAGGTTCTTATCGTAGCCGAGAAGTATCAGACTGGATTCGACCAGCCACTTTTACACACCATGTATGTGGATAA
>BTTC01000059.1:0-9167 GCA_036244935.1 bacterium
AGCGGAAGAGGTCGTTCCTTGCCACGAAGTCGGTTTCGCAGTTTATTTCCAGCAAAACGCCTATCTTGCCGTCCCCGTGGATGTAAGAAGACACCAGCCCTTCCGACGCCTGGCGTCCCGCTTTTTTGCCGGCCTTGGAAAGCCCTTTTTTCCGCAGGTAATCAATGGCATCATCCATATTGCCGTCGGTCTCTTTTAACGCTTCCTTGCAATCCATAATTCCGGCTCCAGACCTCTCGCGCAGGTCCTTAACCAATTGCGCACTTATAGGCATTTTTAAGACTCCTTAATATCTTGTTTATTTTCAACGTTTACTTTAGAAACAACCTGCCCACTTTGAACCGCAACTGTCTCCCCGGTCTCCGCTGCGGCGGCGATTTTCTCTTTCTCGAGAGCCTGTTTTTGTTTTTCTTCCGCCTCGGCGGTTTTTTGCGCTTCTTCAGCGGCCACTTTTTTCTTCTTGAATATTTCAGTTCCCTCTATAACCGCGTCGGCTATTTTGGAAGTGACAAGCGAAATGGACCTGATGGCGTCGTCGTTTGCGGGTATTACGTAACCGATCCCATCGGGATCGCAGTTGGTATCTACAACCGCAACTATTTTCAGGTTGAGCTTTCTCGCTTCTTTAAGCGCGATGGATTCTTTTTTCGGGTCTACGATGAACACGATTTCCGGCATACCGGTCATATCCTTGATACCCGAAAGGTTTTTCCCGAGCTTTTTCATTTCCCGCTCAAGAAACAACACCTCTTTTTTAGGTAGAACCTCGAACAAACCGCCTTCCTTCATTTTCTCAAGTTCGTTCAAACGCTTAATGCTTTTGCTGATCGTTGCGTAATTCGTAAGCATACCGCCCAGCCAGCGGTTGGTGACGTAATACATGCCGCATCGCTGCGCTTCTTCTATCACCAGCCCCTGCGCCTGTTTTTTGGTGGCCACGAACAGTACTTTGGCGCCATCGGCCACGGAATCCGTTACGAACTTGACGGCCGCGCGGAAAAGACGCAGGGTATTTTGCAGGTCGATTATGTATATTCCGTTGCGGGCGCCGAATATATACGGCTTCATTTTGGGGTTCCACCGCTTTGTCTGGTGCCCAAAGTGAGAACCCGCCTCCAGCAGCTGTTTCATTGATATATTTACATTCAAATCCTTATCCTCCGAAAACATTTTGGGTTAAACAACCATCCGACCGGGGCCATATTCGGAATTATCCGCACCCACGGCTCCCGTTTTTTGCCGGATGTGATTTTTTATCCAATAAAAAAGATAAACGACGCTCACGCACGTATCCAGACCGTCGAATATTCTAACCCGGATTATTCACGATGTCATCATGAATAATAAACAATACGAAAAGCCTGATTTTGCGGATTCAGAAAACAACCCCATACCGCGCCAGATACTTCCGCCATGTTTCGGTAAATCCCATAGGCATGGACCCGTGGTACGGGACGTGGACGAGGTGCGTTGGTACGCTCGGTTCTTTCAGGAGTTTAATACCCGCCGATTCAAGGGTGCGGTTTCCCTTTTGGCGGTTGCATTGACCGCACGCCGCAACCACGTTCAGCCAGTCCAGTTTACCCCCCAAGGAGCGCGGGATGATATGGTCTATGGTGAAGGGCGACGCCGGTAGCACCGCAGTACTGACAGGTTTTATTGTCTCTTATCAAGACATTCCTTTTGCTGAACGTCACTCCTATCCAGCGCGGAATCCGTATATACCTTTTGAGCTTTATCACGGTAGGGCATTGGAACCGGCCGCTGAACGTGTGAACCATGATACCGTCGCTTTCGATCTGTTCCGCGCGTCCGTTAATAACCATGACAATCGCCCGCTTTGCAATGCAGAAATGCAAAGGTTCGTAGGTGTTGTTCAAGACCAGAACTTTCAGTTTTTCCAGCATCCTGTTTAATAAAACCTGAAAAGGCGGAAGGCGCCCCGCCGGGATTTTGTACTATTAACGCTTGTCATGGCGCCCTTCGACAAGCTCAGGGTGACAGGTTGCCGGCTCAGGGTGACAGGTTGCCGGCCCAGGGTGACAGGTTGCCGACCCAGGGTGACAATATGGAAAAATTCCGTGGACGTTTGCAACGGCAATCTTCATAAACAACGTCGTGAGCATAATTTTTCTATAGGTCCCGAGTCATCAGAATTCATTCCGGTTCAAGCAGGTGTGAATAAAGTTCCACCGCAGCGCCGGTTATGCCGGAAGACGCGGGCGAGGCAAGGAAAAGAATCGTTTCCGCCACCTGCCGGGGAGTAAGCCTGGGGTAAAGGTTCGGCGCCGCCTGTTCCAGCATCTCCGTATCCACCGCGCCGGGACATACGGCGTTTACGCGAATTCCGTATTCCTTCCCCTCGACGGCCAGCACCTCCGTAAGGCCGATAACGCCGAATTTCGATACCGCGTAAGAGGCAAAACCCGGGAATTTCTCCGCTCCTTTCACGCCGGAAAGGGATGAGACGTTTACAATGGAACCCCCGTTTTCTTTCATAAGCGGAAAAGCCTCGCGGCAGCACAAAAACGCGCCGGCGCAGTTTATTCTAAAAGTATTTATAAAGTCCTCAAGAGCGGTATTTTCTACAAGGGAGTATGAATACAGGCCCGCGTTATTAACAAGAATGTCCAGCCGTCCGAATTCCTTTTTAACTTCGGAAAACATATCCGCAACCTGCTTTTCTTCCCCCAGGTCGCATGTATAACTTCGGACGCTGCCGCCTTGGTCAAGAATGATCCGCCGGGTCTCATCAAGCTGGGACGCGGTCCGCGCGCAAACGATAACGTGCGCCGACCGGCGCGCAATAAGAGCGGCCGCCGCACGGCCTATCCCGCGACCGCCGCCGGTAACGAGCGCAACCTTTTTATTCAGCATCGCATTCCATCCAGTCGGTAAGCGGCGAAACAACTTCGGTAATATCGAAATCCCGTTTTACGCGCTGTCTGCCCTCCATGCCCATTTTCATACGTAGATCGGGATTATTAAACAAAAAAACTATTTTTTCCGCGACGCCGTGATAATCGCCGGGCTCAAGTAAAAAACCGTCCCGGCCGTTTCGCACAACCTCCGGCACGGCGGTCGCGTTAAAAGCCACAACCGGTTTTTGCGCCGCCATCGCCTCGATAAAAACCAACCCGAACGTCTCGTGCAGGCTTGGAAGGCAAAAAACATCGCAGTTGGCAAAATGACGCGCCAAGATATTTTGGTCGAGCACGGCTCCCTCCCATACGACGGATTTCCCAAGCCGCAGTTTATTGGAGATTTTTTTGAGTCTGTTTTTCTCAAGGCCGTCGCCTACAATACGCAGTATTGCGTCGGGACATTGGCAAAGCACTTCCTTCCATGCCTTGAGAAGCAGGTCTACCCCTTTTCGTTTATACAGCATGGCAACCGAAAGCGCGGTAAGCGGACGGCGCGGCGGACGCGGCGCGGCGTCTATCCGACCGACCCACTCATTGAAAAACAGGCCGTTTTTCATAACCTCCACCTTTTTTTCGGGGATCCGATAGATCGCGCAAAGTTTTTTCTTCGCATACTCGCTGGGCGTAAATATGCGATGCGCCTTTCGTGCCGAAATTTTCTCCATGATGGACATTAAACGGACGGCTCCCCGGATAACGCCTGATTCAAACGGCGCTATGTCACCCAGCAGCGAGCCGTTTATCTGCGCGAATTTTATACCGGGAGAAAAAAAAATCCGTCAAAATCGAATGCAACCAGAGGCGGGCCGGAACCAATACGACGATCATTCCGCAACCGGAGGTTGAACATGATTCTTTTGATACAGGCAGCGAGGTATCCGCCAGCGGCAAAACGCGGCCTTATGAAATCGACGTTCCACCCTCTGATTTTCAAAGCGCGCTCGATCCTGCCCGCCATCGCCTCAACTCCGCTGCCCATGCCTGCCGGCCACGAACTCACAAGACTGCATGAATTCGCCATTTCAAGTATGGTTACAGCTTATTTTTATCAGCATCGATCAAACCTACGAAATAATCGATGATAACGGGATCCATCCAGTCGCGCGCGCCCATTGCCTTTGCCACCACTGCTCCCTGAGGATTTATGATATACGTTGCGGGAAGCCCCATCACGCCGAACTCCATCATCACCGTCCTTTCAGGATCATGGAAAATATCGAAGGTAAGCTCGTGTTTTTTTACGAAATCCCGCACCAACTGCGCCCCCCCCTTATCCACGGAGACGGCGAGCAAGGTAAAGTTCTTGTCCTTGAACTTCCTGTGGAACAGTTCCATGGACGGCATCTCGTAAATGCACGGAGCGCACCACGTAGCCCACACGTTGAGGAAGACCCACTTACCCTGGTAATCGCTCAGGCGGACGCTGCCGCCGTCAAGCCTTTTCAACACGAGGTCGGGAGCCTTTTCGTATTCGCCGGTTTCAACGGCCTGGACTGTACCGCCGCCGCGTATATATTCCACGCTTAACAGATAGCCGCCGGCAAACATTAAAACGAATACCGTTACGGAGCGCCAGTTAAGTACGAGACCGAACTTGCCTTTCAATCTATACCGCCTCCACGCCCTTAAGCTCCGGCACTTTTTCTTTAAGGGCTTTTTCAATACCGAATTTCAAGGTATAGACGGAACTTTGGCACGAACCGCACGCGCCAGTAAGTCTCACGTATGCGATTCCATCTTTTACTTCAACAAGTTCCACGTCACCGCCGTCCGCCTGAAGGTAGGAACGGATATCATCCAAAGCCGTTTGCACTTTTTCTTCCATTATGTCTTCACCTCTTTTTCAAAAGAATATGTTACCTGCCGTTATTATTTCAGCGAAGGTTATTCTTGTCAACGATTCGGCAGCCAGCCTATCGCGGCGGAAACCGATTTGCGCGGTATCATGATCTTCGTATCGGTAAGAGAGACCCCTATCTTTCCCGAATCCAGTAGACGCATGATCTCCGGCTGCGCGTCAAGCGTCCAGTCTCCGTAACCGGGGGAATAGCGCCTGGTTGTTTTATATCCGTTTTTCGCGCACTCGGCCTGAATACGCACGTCCGTAATTTCCGCCAGATGATCCGCCGCCCACCCCCCTACGTGTTCAAGAAAAAATGAGTCGGTGGGATCTATTTTTTTCAGTTCGTCGGCCCTGTCCGGCAGGGCTGGTCCGATGGTTGCAATCAGCAAGCTGACATAATCGCAGCCTTCAAGCAGTCCGGCTATCTTTTTGCCGAAAAAAAGAGATCGGCTATCTTCGAGTCCCGGAGTCTCCCCCTTTTTACAAACAAGCGGAAAGGTACGGTAAACCACCTTGGAATCGATAAGGGCATAACCGAGATCGATGGCGTTTTTTATGTACAGCGCAATGTTTTGTTCCGGCAGTTCGTCCAGCGAACCTGCCCCGGGAATACGCATCTCCCTCAAAATACGCACCTCTTTCATGTTCAAGGGAATATTTTCAAGCATGATGGTTTTATTCAGACTTTCAATCATAGCTTCACAGGATATTTTTTACGTATTGCGTTTAAAAAATTACCGCCGGGCAAGCTCCAGATTTTCTATAATTACGAAAAAATGGCCTTAGCAGGATAAACGGCGCATGATTTCGTGGTCGGCGTCTATATTGAGAACTTGGATATTGTTACTTTAAGACCTTCAACTTTTTGAAGCAGTTGATTTATCAGTTCAAGCCCTTCCAGCGTTTTTTCTTCGCTCTCCTTGGAAAGGTGCGCCACCTTCTGAATGTTTCCCGTTATCTCCCCGGCAGCCGCGCTTTGCTCTTCCGCCGCAACGGCGATCTGTTCGATCATACCCGAAGAATCGTGAGAAGACTTTACGATCTGCTCCACTTTGGCGTATATCCCGTCCATAGCCGTCGCCCCGTCATGAACGCTGATTACGCTTTGATTAATTTTGTCTATCGATGCGTTAGTACCGCCCTGTATGGAACGTACTATCTGCTCTATTTCCTTGGTTGCGCCGGTAGTTTTTTCCGCCAGTTTACGTACCTCATCGGCCACCACCGCAAAGCCCCTACCCTGTTCACCCGCCCTCGCGGCTTCTATGGCGGCATTAAGAGCAAGCAGGTTAGTTTGATCCGCTATCTCGTCTATCACATTAATTATATTGGCGATCTTGTCTGCATTTTCGCTTAGCGGCTGCATTTCGGTGGAAGCGGCTTCAACTCTGAGGACAATCGAATCCACTAAAGAGCGCATCTTTTTAATATCCACCATACCTTTGCCCGCAAGCGATGCCGATTGCTCCGCTTCCTTGCTGGCGTGTACGGTATTTTGGGATATTTCGTTAACCGTGCGGGACATCTCCTCCGATGAAGCGGCTATCTGATCGGAGTGCTCTCTTTGCATTATGCTGGAGTCTTTCATTTCGTGGATCATTTCCGACTGGCTTTTTGCGTCCTTTATGATCCCATGGGAGGTTTCCACGAAATCCGTGATAAGTTTCCTTATGTTGGAAACGGAGCGGTTCATCGCTTTTGCTATTTGCCCTATCTCGTTTCCGCTTTCTTTGAACTCCACGTTAAGGTCGCCCGTACCGAACCGCTCCAGCTTAACGGTAATTTTTTTCAAAGGATTAAAAATCCCCTTTGAAAGAATGTAAATTAAAAATATATCTATACAAAATGCAATAATGGCAACGGACAGAACCTGAATCCAGATGTTACGGCGCGCGCGCTTTGTTTCGACGGTTACACTCCTGACAAGCTGTACGTAACCCGTTTCCTCGCCCGAAAAATTCCTGATGGGTATCTGGTATACCTCGTTTATAGTGCCGTCTTTCACCTTTACAACGCTTACCCGCCGAGCCTTTTCCTCGAACGCAACGGACAAGTCCCTGATATTGGTAAACAGCTTGAACTGGTTTATTACAGAGTCAAAGTTCATGCCCGCCTCAACGTATCCCACCACTTTACCTCTGTGCGAAAGAGAGGCGGTGATGAAAAAAAGGTGGTTGCCGTTCTCTTCCTCAACGCCGCTGAATGATTTGTTTTCCCGCATGGTACGCAAGATTATGGGTTTTTGGGCGTCGTCCCCTTTTTTGTCGCTGTGCTCCCTTCTTAAAACCGTGCCGTCGGGCGAATAAAAAGTCATGGACTCCAGTTCCGGCACTTCAACTTTAAGACGGTTGAAATCGGGTACCGCGTTGTCCTCGATTTCATAGGCGTCGCCGCTTATGATGGCGGCTTTAAGGTCCCTGTCCTTCACTACGATATTGTTGAAGTAAACCCACACGATATCCCTGTAACTCTGGAAAAGCTGCTTTCTGGTCTGTTCGAAAATTACGGTGTTTTCCTCTTGCTTTTTGGCTTCACTTCGCTTCATCCCGCTGTATTCCCTGTAGATTATCCCAAACGTAATAAGCACAAAGATAACGGTGATGATCGCAATCACCTGGAACTTGATCGATTTACTCCACCTCAAGAAAAACCCCGATATGCGGACCGGGGCGGAGAGGTACGTTCAGCTTTTTCAGCATGGATTAACTGAGCTTTACCTCTCCGCCTATAGACGGCCCTGGTTCAAAAAAAAAATTTCTAAGGTCTCCGCATACGGCGGCTATTCAACCGGGTATCCCTTCTTTTGCCATTCGGGGAATCCGTCTCTAAGCCATCCAACATTCGAATAGCCCATGGAGACGGCCGCCTTGCTTGCTTTCGGGCTGCGCCAGCACCTGAGACCGTTGCAGTAGAAAACAATCATTTTGCTCTTGTCCGATGGCAGTTTCCCGCTCATCTTGTCGACGGCCTTTTTCGTTTCAGTTGCTCCAAGGTCCGGCTTGCCGGGAACAGGCAAATGAACGGCGCCGGAAATGCGTCCCGCTTCGTAATCAGACGCCTTCCTTGAATCATAAATAAAGAAATCAGATCCCAGTTTTTTTGTTTCAAGCATGGATTTCAGCTTATCGTGGGAAATTATTTTGACGCCGGTAACGGTTTTCGGCACCGGCGGTTTTTTTCCGGCATAAACCGCAGTAGGCATCGCAAGAAGCAAAGCCCCCGCAATGAACCAGTAAAATAACGTTTTGCCTTTTTCGCACACATTGTCCATAACTAACCCCCTGTTAAAATAAAATTAGAAAAAATGGCCAAATTATCTGTGTGAAGCCCGGATGCCCATATAAATCTTATCTTAATTAAACCGAATTGCAACGCTCAAACCCTATGCAGCCCTGATTGGTATTATACTTCAGGAACGCCGATTAATTAAAATAAACTCCCCTCTTTTTTTGTTTTTGTTAGACTCTCACGATGGAAAACGCGACAAGCGACGTATCGGTGATAATCCCAACGTACAACGAATCTGAAAACATCGTTTTGCTTATTCAAAAAATAGCTGAAAGTTTCAACGGCTCCGGCGTAAGACTGGAATTCATAGTTGTGGATGACGATTCACCCGACGGAACCGCCCAAAAAGCCGAATCCCTTAAAAACGATTTCAACCTGAAGGTGATCGTGAGGAAGAACAGGCGCGGCCTGGCGACCGCTGTAGTCCGCGGCATGGAAGAAGCCGATGGACGGATACTGGCTGTCATAGACGGCGATCTTCAGCATCCGCCGGATACCATTTCAAGTCTTTACGACTCGCTCAAAAAGCACGACGCGGACATGACCATAGCCAGCCGCAAGGTTGCCGGCGGCGGCACGAAAGGCTGGGAATATCACAGGATTGTGATCTCTTCCACCGCCACCGTAATAGCCAGATTCATGCTGCCCGTATCCCTGTTTAAAATCAGGGACGCCACAACCGGCTGCTTCATGTTTAAAAAAGAGTGCGTCGATATCAAAAAGCTGTCTCCCAACGGATACAAAATTTTTCTGGAAACGCTGGTACGGGGGCGTTTTTCAAAACCGGTTGAAGTTCCATATATTTTCAACCAGCGGTCAAAAGGAACAAGCAAAATGAGTTTTGGTCAACAACTGCTTTTCCTTTACCACCTTGCAAGACTGGGATCATCCACAGGCGAGATTCTCATACCGGCCGCCGCAATCGGTCTGCTGATGTGGCTTGCGGCAGCCATTGCGTAGTCCGTCATACGGATGTGATAAAATCTAACTGGATTGTATTGCCTTGTTTTTTAAATGGTGCGTCGAGTATGCAAAATAAAATGAAGAATAATCCTGAAAAAAAGATTTCCGCTGAACCGTGGGACCCAGAGGCTCTTTTCTGTAACGATCTG
>BTTC01000060.1:0-9148 GCA_036244935.1 bacterium
CAAACTGTCTTCCATGTCAATTTCGATACCTTCAAAAAACGGAACCAGCCCCAAGACCGGCAGGGCGGTTTTCGTTTCAAGGAACCGTATACCATCATCAAAAAGCGCCGGGTCGCCCCGGAAACGGTTTACGATAATGCCTTTTACGAGTTTTTTTTCATCCGGTTTTAAAAGCTGTAATGTTCCCGTTACCTGGGCAAACACGCCGCCCCTGTCGATATCCGCCACAAGCAGCACGGGGGCGTTGCAGTACATGGCGGTTCGGAAATTTGCTATGTCGTAATCGCGCAGGTTTACCTCGGCGCAGGAGCCGGCGCCCTCGATAACCACCAGTCCGTATTCATCGCGCAAACGATCAAGACTAACCATCACGCTTTCGAAAATCGGAGTGCGGTCCGTTCTGAACTCGTTTGATGAAACGTCGCCCGCTACCTTTCCCATGAAAATCATCTGGGAGCGCGAATTGCCGCCGGGTTTTAAAAGCAGCGGGTTCATGTCCACGTCGGGAGCAATCCCGGCGCATTCCGCCTGCACAACCTGCGCGCGTCCCATCTCGCCGCCGTTGTTTGTGACGAACGAATTGTTGGACATATTCTGGGCTTTGAAGGGGGCCACGTCGATTCCCATATCGCTGAAGATACTGCAAAGAGCCGCAACCACAACGCTCTTACCCACGTCGGAACCGGTTCCCAGTACCGCAAGGCACGGCGCCTGGCCGGGTGATTTTTGTTTAGTCATCTTTGTCTGCATTTATGGCGGAGCTTATTGCCGATACGAGATCGGGGATGTTTCCATATGCGTCGCGTGATTTCTGCTCCGGTCTTTTTACCGCCACCACTCGGCAGTTTTCAATGCGCGCCGCTTCAACTTTTTCCGGCACGCCGCCAGCCGAGCCGCTGTCCTTTGTAACCACGGCGCCTATCCCGAACCTTTTTATAATTAACAGATTTTCATCCACCGAAAAGGGGCCGCGCCCGGTGATGATCCACTCCTCCGGCAGTCCCGCCGCCCGGCACGCTTCAATGGATTCGGGATGCGGCAAAACGCGCGCTACTACAAGCATCGATTTTCTTTTTGCCTTTTCGACGTAAACCGCAAGGTTGCGCGAGCCGGTGGTAAGCATTACAGGCTTGCCGAACGAAAATGCCTTGCGCGCCGCGTCCTCGTGATCTTCGGCGTAACTTAAAAGATCGTAATCATATTCTTCGCAAGGCCGCAAAAACGTTACGTAAGGTAAACTAATTTCCACGGCGGCTTTCCGTCCGTTTTCCCTAAGCTGCGACGCGAAAGGGTGCGATGCGTCCACTATCCCTTTTATACTGTGCTCCTTAGCGAGTGACGCGATACCTGCGGCATCCAGCCTGCCGATGCGGCGCGTGATGTTTTTGTTATCGCCAACGTCCAGATGGTTATCCGTTGCGGTGGATACAATAACTTTATACTTTGCGTCCGCAAGCGCGGATGCGATGGACGCGGTTTCGCCGGTACCGCCGAATAGCAGTATCAAAACCTCTTACCCCGGTACCCGCGCGGCGTGACAAACCACCCGTCAATCATTTGCGACGACGAGTTACCGATGACAACAGTGGTCAGCATTCCTATTTCCTCTTCAGGAACGGTTGCGAGATTTTTTATAACTATTTTTTCATCTTCGTAACCGATGCTGGTGCACAATCCCACCGGTGTGTCGTCCGGCCTGTGCCGGCGGAAAATTTCTATTGCTTCGTCCAGCTGTTTCACGCGCTTTTTACTGCGGGGGTTGTAAATAACGGTAACCATATCCGCGCCTGCTACCGCTTCGAGTCTTTTGCGTATCGTCTCCCACGGTACCAGCAAATCGCTTAGCGATATGCTTGCGTAGTCCAGCATCAAGGGGGCACCCAGGCGCGACGCGGCTGCGCTTGCGGCGGTAACGCCGGGGATTATTTCTATCGGTACGTCAAGGCCGTCTTCCCTGCGAAGCTCTATGGCAAGACCCGCCATGCCGTAAACGCCCGCATCACCGGAGGAGATTAACGAAACCACCTTACCGGCTGCCGCATGTTGAAAAGCTTCGCGGCAGCGCTGCGTCTCTTTGGTCATACCGGACGAAACAAGCTCTTTACCATCGGTGATGTCCTTAACGTTTTCGAGGTAGCGTTTGTAACCCACGATAACGCCGCTTTCGGCGATGGCCGTTTCAGCGCGGCGCGTGCGGTCAAGGGCGGAGCCCGGACCTATTCCAACGACAAAGAGCTTTCCTTTGCTATCGCTATCGTTATCCCGCCAAAATTTCTTTTTTGCAGTATTAATTTTGTCCTCCTTCCCGCCAGCAGCGCCGCCGGTTCGGCAACGGCGGGCAGATTTACGCTTTTCTCTACGAACCCGGAGCGCGCGAATTCCCTTTGGGATGACCGTATCTCTTCCGACGATATGAACCTTATCGGTATTCCCAGAGTTTGGGCCGCTTGTATAAGTCCTTCCTCGTCCGATTTTATATCTGCGGATGCCAGAAGCCTCACGCTTCCACGCGCAACGCCCGCTTCCGAAAGGGCAGTGACGATGGAATCGATTATATCGCCTGCCTCTTTTCCCCTGCGGCAGCCGATGCCTATGATTATATTTTTTGCCGCTTCCGTTGAGGTCGAGATCACCGGCTCGGCGTCTATCGCGTTTGCCAGCGCCACGGCAAGATCGTTTGCGCCTCCCTCGTGTCCGCTTAAAAGGCTAACGGCGTACCTGCCGCCTACGTCCACTACCACGACCGCCGGATCGGTTTTCTTGTTTTGCACGTTGCGCGAGATGGCGCGTACAACCGCGCCGCACGGCGCAATGTATACAAGTCCGCCGTACACGTTAAAAATCTCATTCGTAAGCTCCGTTATTTTCGTAAACCTTTTTGCGTTTGCGGCGGTTTTAACGTCCAGCTTGCGGCTTATATAAAAATCCGATTTGGGAAATTTTTCCATAAACCGATTGAGCAGCCGCGCGCCCTCGTTTGAAAGCGTTATGAAAGCCAGTTTGTTCATTTATTTACGTTGCTTTTCTATAACCGTGCGAAAAATTTTTATCGTAAAGTTTTGATGCTGCGTGCCGCTTGTCCAGAGCTTTCCCAACTATTATCATCGCCGTTTTCTTTATGCCGGATTTTTTTACCATTTCCGTTATGTCTTTGAGCGTGCCCGATAAAATTTTCTGATCCGGCCACGAGGCGCGGTAAACAACCGCTATCGGACATCCATCGCCGTACCTGCGTGAGAGCGTCTTTGCCGCTTCGCCTATCTTATCTACGGAAAGGAAAATGCAAAGCGTCGATCCCGTTTCAGCCAGCTTGTCGAGACTTTGTACATTCGGCACGGGAGTTCTTCCAGCCATGCGCGTGAGGATTACCGTTTGTACATCCCCCGGTATTGTCAGCTCGACGTTAAGCGCGGCGGCGGCGGCCTGAAAAGAGCTTACGCCGGGTACCACTTCGTACTTTATATCCAGTTTGTCGAGCTCCATTATCTGCTCCCTGATGGAACTGTAGATGGACGTATCGCCCGAATGAAGCCGCACCACGTCAACGTTTTCGTCCCGCGCCTTGCGGTATAGATCGGTTATCTCACCAAGGTTCAGCTTTGCGGAGTCGTGTCTTTGCGCATTGACCGGCAGTATGTCCAGAATCTCACAGCTTATCAGCGAGCCTGCGTAGATGCAGAACCTGCATTCTTCCAGCAGTTTTTTGCCCCTTACCGTAAGGAGGTCACCGGCTCCGGGGCCTGCGCCCATGAAAAGGACTTTCATTCTTTATTGTTCCTTCCGGCATGCACGAGTATCGTTGAGAGGTAGCCTGTTTCCGGGTTTTCGTTTTTAAGTTTTCGCAAGTCGGTTTCTATGCGCTGCCCTTCCATGCCCGCGTACGATACAAACACCGCGTCGTCTATGGTTCCGGATTTTTCAAGCAGCTCAAGCACGGCTTCAAGCCTTTTACCTATTTTCATAAGTACAACCGTCCCTTTTTCGCTTACGGCTTTCCTTGCGGGTTCAAGATCGTCAACGGCGGGGATTATGGTAACCGGCTCCTTTGCCTCGCCTAAGGGAAAGTTCGTAAGCGCGGCGGCGGCGCTGAAGGAACTGACGCCGGGAACGGTACGCACCCTTGCGTTCGGCAGCGCTTTACGCAACGCGCGGACGAGGTATATGTATGTTGAATAAAGATACGAATCGCCCAGCGTAACGAAGCAGGCGTCGTCGCCGGTTTTTAAAACTTCGGCTATCTTACCGGCGGACTCGGCCCATGATTTTTCAAGTTCGGTTTTGTCGGTAATCATCGGGAACATCAGTTCGCGTATCCCTGCATCGCGGTTTACGTATTTTTGGACTATTTCCAGCGCGACGCTTTCAGATTTCATCCTCGCCTTGGGCACAAAAAGATGTTTGCAGTTTTTGAGCAGGTTCGCGCCTTTTACGGTTATGAGTTCGGGGTCGCCCGGCCCCACCCCTATCCCGAAAAGCGTACCCGGTTTCATGAGGATATTTTCTTGTCAATAAGCAAAACTACGGTCATCGGCGGGGCGCTATAAATTTTCAGTTCATCAAGCGTCGCCTCCGCCACCTTTTCATCGGGAAGGCTTAGCCGCTCGCATATAAAAATCCTCATGCTTTCGCCAAGACGTACCGCAAGGCGGTAAATCCATTTTATTGATTCCGGCCTGCCCCCCAGCACCGCTATCCTGGGTTCGGCTGTCAAGGAATCGATATCGATATCCGGGTCGCTTTTGTGCGCGGTTATGATCTTTGCGTCCAGCCAGTCCATGCCGACTGCGGCAAAGGCCAGTTGAACGGAACTTACGCCGGGTATAATGCCGCACATCTTTTTTCCGAACCGTCTAACGACGGGAACGGCAAGACTGCAAATTCCCGGATCGCCGCTGACCAGCACGGCCACGCTTCCGTTTTTCAATCTCTCGCCGATTTCATCAAGCGTTTTCACCATCTCGCCGCCGACGCCGATTTTTTTGCCTTTATAATTTCCAAAAAGTTCAAGCAACCGTTTGGAACCGACAAGCGAGTCTGCATCCATTGCGGATTTTCTGGCAAGCGGCGTCAGGTAGTCGGGCGAACCCGGCCCGCAGCCGATGATTTTTATACGATGCCCGTTTTCCATAACCCCATCTCTCCCCAATAGCCGGTAAGCTTTCCCTTCATGTCCACGAACGCTACCGCAACATCGAAACGTTTTTGAATACGATCAAGGATTGCGCGCCTTACCCGTCTGCACAGCTGGGCGGCAAGCAACCTGCGTTCATTTTCCGGCAGCTGTAAAAAGATTCCTTCAACGGTTGGGCTTTCGGGTGGTTTTGTATGCAAAATCTCACGCGCAAGTTTTTCTACGATGGGAACCGCGCTGCGCGAACGCGATGAATGAGTATCCCAGATACCGGCGGAGAGCTTTGCGAGTTTCCCGGGGTGGCCGATAACGAGAAGCCCGTTAAAATCACGCCCAGCCGCCAGGTCAAGCATGAAACCCCATTCGTTGCCTACCTCGATTATCCGTTCATGGGGGATTTTTAAAACCTCATGCGCCGCGCGGGCTCCTATTCTGCCCGGAGTAAAAACCGGAGCCGTGACGCCGCCTGCGACCGCAACGTCAAGCGAACATTTTAGAGACTGCCGCAGCGCCGAACAGCTGAACGGCCGCACTATGCCGGACGTGCCGAGTATGGAGAGTCCTCCAACGATGCCGAGCCTGGGGTTGAATGTTTTTTCGGCCAGTTCACGGCCGCCGGGAATCGACAGCGTAACCTTCACCGGTTTTTGAGTGATCTCGCGTATCGCCCGGTTTATCATCATACGCGGAACGGGGTTGATTGCGGGTTCCGACGCCGGTATTGAAAGCCCGTCTTTGGTTACCGTACCAACGCCCTCACCCGCGGCGAACGTTACCCCGCCGCTATCGGACCACGAGACCTCCGCAACCACCATAACGCCGTTAGTTACGTCCGGGTCGTCGCCGGCATACTTTTGTACGGCAGCTATCGCCGTTCCACCCGGAGTGGACGTTCCACCCGGAGTGGACGTTCCACCCGGAGTGGACGTTCCGCCCGGAGTGGACGTTCCGCCCGGAGTGGACGTTCCGCCGTTGTTGGCGTAAACGTTTGCGACAGTCATTTTTATATGGCCGCCGTTGGTACGTTTACCGCCGGAGGGCAATTCAATTTCTACCTCATCCGGCGCGGGGTATCCCGCCAGCAAGGATACGGCAGCCTTTGCCGCCGCCGCCGCGCACGTACCGGTTGTATAGCCGGATCGAAGGGAACCTTTTGAAGAGCGGTCAGGCATCGCGCTTAACGTCTGCCTTCCACATGAAACCGATAGCCATGCCGAGTATTACCGCAAACAAAAATCCCATGACGGTTTGACCCGCATCCGCGTGGAACCTATCGGGATTGTTGATGGAATGCAGTTGTCCGCCCAGCCGCAGGATCAGCCATAAGGAGGTGGAAAGCAGAGCCCCTTTTGCAGGGAGATTTTTAAAGGGCAGATGGCTGCCCAGCACAATCATGAACCCGCTTGTAACGATGCCGAAAAGCGCGCCGCCGACCGCAAAAGATATGAGGTTCGGCAAAAGTCCGTTTTCAAAAATAAAAACGGACGCGAATTTGCTGAAAGCCATCGCAATCCACGCGCTGCCGATTCCCGAAACGGTTCCGACTGCAATCCCCTTTTTCCATAGCGCGCCGTTCATGAATTATCAGTGGCAGGGGAAACCGATGGCATGTCTAAAATCGTGGAACACGTCGTGCGCGCCCTGCGCTACCGAATCCATGCCGTATGCAACGACAACCATCGCGAAAGCGGCTCCCGCAAGCGCCAGCGCAAACGCAAACCCGTTTGTGGAAATAGCCCGTCTTTTTAAAATAGCGTTAATCATTCAATTCTCCTTTTTCGTTAAATTGTTAATTCCCTTAGCGGGATACTCTCATGTCATGGTGAGTTCATCGAAGCACGACAAGCTCAGCCCTTCGACTGTTCGGCAAGCTCACGGCAGACAGCTCAGGGTGACATATTTCGCTCCATTACCGCGAAAATTTCCGCTACTCATGATTGTGAAGCATGCGGAATTTTTTCGCCTCTTCCGGCGGCATGGGAACAAACTCCATATCCCCCGGTGGAAGTTTGTACTTGTCTCTAGGTTCAAGCCTCAAGTCCCTGACGTCCGCAAGATTCCATGATTCTTCAATGCGTTTTTGCACAATACCTACCAGCGATTCATCGAAACCAAGACTTTTGCCGAATACCAGTATAACGCCGGGATGCTTTGCGGCTTCCCTTTTCATCATTTCCGGGATGTCGAGGCGGGTGTGCAGCCCCAAGTGCAGGAAGTAGGGAATAAGGACAACCTTGCCCGCGCCCTGCTTTACGCATTTTTCAAGAATTTCAGGAAAATGCGGGCCGAGCCTCGACATGTAACAGGTTTCGACGATGTCGTAGCCGCCGGACATCTTCAAACGTTTCGCAATCTCTTCCATCCCCTTCCCCGCGTCCGGCACGCGGCTGCCGTGACCCATGAGGATAACGGCTTTCCTGCAGTTTGCGTTCACTGCCTGACCGCCCTTTCCTTTGTCAGCGAGCAAAGCGAATGGACGACGCTTACCGCAATCGTACTGCCGCCGCGCCGCCCGCGAAGGGCGATAAACGGAACGTCAAGCGACACCAGTTCATCCTTGCACTCCGTAACGTGAACGAATCCCACGGGCATTGCGATAACCAGCGCGGGTTTTATATTTTCTTCCGCGATCATGCGGTTAAGCTCCAAAACCGCAACGGGCGCATTGCCGAAAACGGCGATACCGCCATCCAGAATCTTTTTACGGCCAGCCTTCCGCACGCCGAAAAGCGAACGCGGCAGACCGGCTTTTTTGGCATCGCGCGCCACGTCCTCATCCGCTACGTGGCAGACTACGTCGTCACGCGAATACGAATGGCAGGCTGTTTTCAGCCGTGCGGGTGATATGCCCGAACGGATCATATTTGAATCGACGTAGATGGGACGTCCATTCAAAAGCGCATTAACTCCGGCGTCCAGGGCATCGGGCGAAAACTCTACGTCGTCCATCAGCGAAAAATCGGCCGTTGTGTGTATCATGCGCCGGACTATAATCCATTCCCGCTGCGAGAAACGATGCGTACCGGCTTCGGCGTCTATCGTTTCAAAAGATTTTTCCTCTATCTCCTCCGGTTTCATGGGAGAGTCGTATAGCTTATACACCATGGGTTTTCTTTGTTCTTTAACTTCCGTACTCATCACGCGGCCTCGCCTCGCGGAAACTCGGCATTACCAATTTTGATAGTCTCGTTTTCCCCTCCTTCGTTCAGAAGGAGGGGAACTGAAGGGGTGGTTTTCCCTGTTTTTTCCAACCCCTCCGGCGCTCCGCGCCACCTCCCCTTCAAAAGGGGAGGATTCTTTTGGTTGCAAGCTCCCAAAACACCCTGCAGTTTGCCGCAGGTTTTTCCATCTTCCGTACTCATTACGCGGCCTCGCAGTTTGATAGAAAAGTTTCCACGGCCCGCGGTCTGGAGGCAAGATGCGTATGCACGTAGCTTGCAACTATTTTTTTGTGGCTGAACCCTTCCGGTACCGGAGAATCGCAAGCCCCGGTTTTTACCGAATAGGCGTTTGTCCACTCCGGGTGATCGGTGGGATTTTCCATAAGTTCCGAGTAATGGAAACTGTGGCCTCGAAGTACGTTCCCTGAACTTCCCAGCAGCGAATTTTTCGTAAGCCTGATCTCGGCGTATCCAAGCGATGTGAATTTTTTGTTCATCCTGGTCCACGAAGGCAGAACTTCCGCCAACTTGTATTTTTTACCGTTCAAAAGCTGTACGCCACCGGACAGATAAACAAGACCTCCGCACTCCGCGTAAACAGGCCGTCCCGATAGCGCGAATTTTTTTATCGCTTCAATCATTTTTTTGTTTTCCGATAGCGCCGCGGCGTGCTCCTCCGGGTATCCGCCGCCTATATAAAGTCCGCAAAGTTCTTCAGGCAGCCGCTCGTCGTTGATTGGCGAAAATCTTTTAAATTCGCATCCCCTTTGCTCCATTGCGCTCAAGTTATCTGGATAATAAAAGTGGAATGCGTCGTCATAGGCCAGGCCGATTTTTATACGCGGTTGGTCGTTGC